>NZ_BAAAEP010000091.1:0-7658 GCF_039523075.1 Caenispirillum bisanense | reverse complement strand
CACCCTCGCGCTGACCGAACGGCTGGCGGAGGAAGTGGCGCCGCTGGTGCGCTGGAACGGCGCATGACCTTCCTGGTGGCCATGAGCATCGCCCTCGGGCTGGTGCTGCTGATCATCGTCCAGTCGCGCACCAGCTACCGTGACATGCGCGCCCTGCACGAGGCCGGCACCCTCGCGCTGACCGAACGGCTGGCGGAGGAAGTGGCGCCGCTGGTGCGCTGGCGCAAGGTGCCGGGCATCGAGGCCTTCCTCGACCGCATCGCCGACGACCCGCAGCTGTCGGTGGCCGGCTTCGTCGCCGCCGACCGCTCCGGCCGGCCGCTGCTGCAGAAGACCGTCGCCGGCCGGCCGCCCTTCGACCTGGAAGACGCCTTCAACCGCGCCCAAGGGGCGCTGGCCCGCGGCGAGACGGTCAGCTTCTCCACCAGCCGGCATTTCGTGGTGCTGTCGCCGCTGCATTTCGGCCGCGACCAGACGGTGGTCGGCTACCTCGGCCTCGCCTGGAGCCTGGATGCCATCAACCGCCAGCTGCTGACGGGCGTGCTGCAGCAGGTGGGGTTCTCGGTCGGCGCCGCCGGGCTGGCGGTGGTGGTGCTGCTGACCCTGCTGCGGCGGACCATCGCCCGCCCCATCGACGAGATGGCCGACGCCATGGCCGCCCTGGCCGGCGGCAACCTGGACGTGGAGGTGCCGCGCCTGCCCCGCGACGACGAGATCGGCCGCATGGCCGGGGCGCTGGCGGTGTTCAAGGACAACGCCGTCGAGCGCCACGCCCTGACCGAGGCGGTGCGGGCCCAGAACATCCAGCTGCAGGTGGAGAAGGACAACGCCGTCCGCCTCGCCACCCGCGCCCGCACGGCGGCGGAAGACCTGCGCATCGCCAAGGAAAACACCGAACGCGCCATGGCCGAGCTGAAGGCCGCCCAGGACCATCTGGTGCAGAGCGAGAAGATGGCCGCCCTCGGCCAGCTGGTGGCCGGCATCGCGCACGAGATCAACACGCCGCTCGGGGCGGTGAAGTCGTCCATCGGCTCCATCGGGCTCAACCTGCGCAGCCTCATCGACCTGCTGCCGGCGCTGCTGCACGAACTGGCGCCGGCCGACGAGGAACTGTTCCTCGCCCTGGTGGCCCACGGCACCCGCCCCGACCGGCCGCAGGCCACGGCGCGCGAGCAGCGGCAGCTGCGCAAGGCGCTGACGGCGCGGCTGGAAACGGCGGCGGTGGCCGACGCCCGCACCACCGCCGACGCCCTGGCCGACATGGGGGTGGACGAGACGGCGGTTGAGCGCTTCCTGCCGCTGCTGCACGGCCCCAACGGCGCCAAGGCGCTGGATGCGGCGCTGCGCCTGTCGCAGATGATGCAGGGCACCGGCACCATCGCCTCGGCCGCCGACCGCGCCGCCAAGATCGTCTTCGCGCTCAAGACCTTCTCGCGCTTCGATGCCGGCGCCGACATGGTGCCGGCCAGCCTGCGCGACGGCCTGGACACGGTGCTGACCCTCTACCACAACCAGATCAAGCATGGGGTGGAACTGGTGCAGGACTACGCGCCGGTGCCGCCCATCCCGTGCCGCCCGGACGAGCTGAACCAGGTGTGGACCAATCTGGTCCACAACGCCCTGCAGGCCATGGACCACAAGGGCCGGCTGACCATCCGCCTGTTCGAATCGGACGGCCGCGCGGTGGTGTCCATCGCCGATACCGGCTGCGGCATCCCCGACGACATCCGCGAACGCATCTTCGAGCCCTTCTTCACCACCAAGAAGGCCGGCGAGGGCTCGGGCCTCGGCCTCGACATCGTGCGCAAGATCGTCGAGCGCCACGGCGGCACCATCGACGTGTTCAGCCAGCCCGGCCACGGCACCACCTTCACCGTCCGCCTGCCGCTGGAGCAGCCGGGCGCCGCCGCGGTCGCCGCCGCTGCCACCGCCACCGGGGCCGACGACGCTGCCGCCCGCCCCGTCATCTCGCTGCTGCCCGCCGCCAGCCAGGACACCTCCGCATGACCGACCACGCCAGCCACCCCGACCGCGCCATCCTGTGCGTCGACGACGAGAAGATGATCCTGGATGCCCTGAAGGTGCAGATCAGCCGGGCGCTGGGCGACCGCTACCTCTATGAATTCGCCGAGAACGCCGACGAGGCCATGGAGCTGATCGAAGACCTCGCCAACGACGGCGTGCAGGTGCTGGTGATCGTGTCCGACTGGCTGATGCCCGGCATTCGCGGCGACGAGTTCCTGATCGCCGTCCACCGCAAGTTCCCGCGCATCGTCAAGGTGCTGCTGACCGGCCAGGCCGACGCCGCCGCCATCGACCGGGCGCGGGCGGAAGCGGCGCTGCACCGCTGCATCCACAAGCCCTGGAACGAATCGGACCTGATCGAGGCCATCACCTCCGGCCTTGAGGACGGCACCTGAGGCGCGGACGGCGCGGCACGGCAGGACACGGCAGAAAAACAGAAGAGGCGGCCTTGCGGCCGCCTCTTCGCCCGGATGCAGGGTCCGGTCACCCGACGCTTCCTCACCTAGACTGGGCCTGCTTTTTCAGCTTATCGCCCCTGGCCTGCGTCCGTTCCCGGCGAACGAGGCCTCGATTTACCGCATTCTGCGACGCCCGGGGATGCCTTTGGACGGGATCGCATTTCGTATTGCGTAATCGATGTTGCAATGTGTAATTGGTTCCCGAGCGCGAGTCAAGCGCCCGAAATTACCGAACCTTAAGGATTTCCCCATGAGCCGTTCCGGCCGCCGACCGGCCGTTCCCGCCGACCTCGACCACGAGCCCGAGGCCGACGACACCGACGATCACCACGCCCGCCGCCGCGGCGTGCAGTCCCTGGAAGTCGCCCTGCACCTGCTGACGGCGCTGGCGGAGGCGGCGCGTCCGCTGATGCTGAAGGAACTGTCGGAGCGCGCCGGCATGCCGGCCGCCAAGGCCCACCGTTACCTGGTCAGCTTCATCGAAGGCGGCATGGTGCGGCAGGATGCCGACAGCGGCCGCTACGCCCTCGGCGATTTCGCCCTCACCCTCGGGCTGGTGGCGCTGCAGGGGCTCGACATCGTGCGCGACACCGCCGGCGTGCTGCAGGACCTGCGCGACGCCCTCGACGAGACCGTGTTCCTGGCGGTGTGGGGCAACCGCGGCCCGACCATCGTGCGGTGGGAGGAAAGCGTGCGGCCCATCGCCGTCAACGTCCGGGTCGGCTCGGTGCTGCCGGTCGCCACCTCGGCCACCGGGCGGGTGTTCGCCGCCTGGCTGAAGGAGGCGGCGGGCCACGGCCTCGACCCCAAGCTGCTGGACGAAATCCGCCTGCGCGGCTTCGCCACCCAGCGCAACGCCCTCATGCAGGGCATCGGCGCCGTCAGCGCGCCGGTGTTCGACCACCGCGACCAGATCATCGGCGCCATCACCGTGCTGGGCGCCGACACCGGCTTCGACGCCAGCGCCGACGGTCCGGTCGCCCGCGCCTGCAAGGCGGCCGGCATCGAGGCCAGCCACCGCATGGGCTGGCGCACCCACGGCCGCCTGACCGCCTGACGCCCCCAAGGCGCCAGCAGGCGACGGCCGCGATCACTGCCACGGTCAATGGCCCTTGGCAGCCGCCGCCGGCGTTGAAAGGATCGGGGCCCCCTGCCGGGGCCCCGTCCGTTTCGCCCGCACCGGAGTACCGCCGCCCGTGTCAGCCCTGCATCCCGATCGCTCGACCTACCTGAAAGGCGTCGCCCTGTCGGCCGGCGGCATGATCGCCATCAGCCCCGACGGCCTGCTGCTGCGCCTGGTGCAGGATGCCGGCCACTGGGACGTGGTGTTCCTGCGCACCTTCGCCATCTTCTGCACCGTCAGCCTGTTCCTGCTGGTGCGCTACCGCACCCGCGCCCTGGCGGTGGTGCGGGCGCTGGGGCGGCCGGGGATCTGGGCGACGCTGGCGCTGTCGGGCGCCAACATCGGCTTCATCATGGCGATGCTGAACACCACGGTCGCCAACACCCTGGTCATCGTCGCCACCATGCCGCTGTTTTCCGCCGCCCTCGGCTGGCTGCTGATCCGCGAGCGGGTGTCGGGCCGCACCTGGGTGAGCATCGGCGTCGCCCTGGCCGGCATCGGCGTCATCTTCTCGGGCTCGCTCGGCGGCGGCACTCTGACCGGCGACCTGATCGCCCTTGCCACCGCCTTCGGCCATGGCCTTGCCCTGGTGCAGCTGCGCCGCATCGGCAACCGCGACACCACGCCGGTGGTCGCCCTGGCGGCCCTGGTGGCGAGCATGGTCGCCCTGCCCTTCGCCGCGCCGCTGGCCTATACCGCCCACGACACCGCCGTGATCCTGTTCCAGGGCGTGCTGCAGATGCCGCTGGCGCTGGCCATGTTCCTGTCCGGCGCCCGCTTCATCCCGGCCGCCGAGGTGGCGCTGTTCTCGCTGATCGAGACGGTGCTCGGCCCGCTGTGGGCGTGGATCGGCGTCGGCGAGGTGCCGTCGCTGCTGGCGGTGGTGGGCGGCATCATCGTCGTCGGTGCCGTGGCCGGCAATTCGGCGCTTGGCCTCATCCGCCTCAACCGCCGCCGCCAGCGGGAGGCCGCTGCTGCCGCCGCCGCCGTCGCCGGCTCCACCGGCACGGGAGGCGGCGCATGAGCCTCGACCTCGCCGCCCTGCGCGCCGACACCCCCGGCTGCGCCCACGTGCTGCACCTGAACAACGCCGGTGCCGCCCTCATGCCCCGCCCGGTCCACGAGGCCGTGGTCGGCCACCTGACCCGCGAGCTGGAAACCGGCGGCTACGAGGCGGCGGCGGAGGCGGAGCCGGCCCTGCGCGACACCTATGCCGCCATCGCCGACCTTCTCAACGCCACCCCCGACGAGATCGCGCTGGTGGACAATGCCACCCGCGCCTGGGACGTCGCCTTCTACGGCATCCCCTTCCGCCCCGGCGACCGCGTGCTGACCAGCCGGGTGGAATACGGCGCCAATTACGTCGCCTACCTGCAGATGGCGAAGCGGGCCGGCATCCGCGTCACCGTGCTGCCCGACGATCCCGCCACCGGCACCGTCGACCTGGCAGCGCTGGAGGCGGAGCTGGCGGCGGGCGGGGTGCGGCTGGTCAGCCTGCCGCATGTGCCGACCGGCTGCGGCGTGGTGGCGCCGCCCGCCGCCATCGGCCGGCTGGCCAAGGCCCACGGCGCCCTGTTCCTGCTCGACGCCTGCCAGTCGGCGGGGCAGCTGGCGCTGGATGTGGCGGCGCTCGGCTGCGATTTCCTGTCGGCCACCGGCCGCAAGTACCTGCGCGGGCCGCGCGGCACCGGCTTCCTCTACTGCCGGCGCGAGGTACTGGCGGAGATCGAGCCGCCAACCATCGACCACCACGCCGCCGCCTGGACCGGCCCCGACAGCTATGCCCTCGCCCCGACGGCGCAGCGGTTCGAGGTGTGGGAGAGCAGCATCGCCGGCCGCATCGGCCTCGGCGTCGCGGTGCGCTATGCCCTGGGCCTCGGCCTGCCGGTCATCGAGGCCCGCATCCGCAGCCTCGCCGCCCGCCTGCGCGACGGGCTGGCGGCGGTGCCGGGGGTGACGGTGCGCGACGGCGGCAGCGACCTCTGCGGCCTCGTCACCTTCACGGTCGACGGCCACGCGCCGCAGGCGGTGCAGGCGGCGCTGCGGGCGCGGGCGGTGAACGTGTCGGTCAGCGCCGCCGGGTCGAGCCTGCTGGATTTCTCCGCCCGCGGCCTGACCGCGGTGCTGCGCGCCAGCGTTCACTATTATAACAGCGAGGAGGAACTGGACCGCTTCCTCGCCCACCTGCGGGCGGTGACGGGGCGCTGACGCCGGGGGCGTTTCCGCCGCCGCCGGCCGGTGCTAGAGTGCTGTCCCCTCCACCGGACACCGAGCCATGCACCGCCGCCGCCCCTTTGTCCGCCGCCGAGTCGCCGCCGCTGCCGCCGCCCTTGCCGGGGCGCTGCTGGTGGCCGGCTGCGCCGTCGGCCAGCTGGGCGGACCGGCCACCCTCAGCCGCACCGACGTGCGCGATGCCCTGACCATCAGCGCCTGGCAGCATGCCGTCGGCAAGGGGCCGATGCTGCTGGAGGTCCACGGCAGCCCGACCGCCATGGCGCCGGGCGACTTCGCCCACGCCCTGGCCGCCGTCATGCCCTCCAGCCCCTTCCACCAGCCGGCCCGCTGGACCGCCGACCGCGCCCGCGCCGGCGAGCGCGACAGCCGCCTCGTGCTGATGTTCGGGGCGCCGGTCGGTGCCCGCGGGGCGACGCCCTGCGCCACGCCCGAGAGCGTGCCGGTGGCCTGGGGCATGCCCGACGGCCTTGCGGTGCAGATGTCCTTCTGCAACGGCGCCGAAAGCATGGGCGAGACCCGCCTCACCGGCCCCGCCGTCAGCGGCCCCGACGATCCCCGCCTGATTTCCATGCTGCGGCAGGCCATGGCCAGGCTGGTGCCGGTGCGGGCGCGGGAGTTCGACGACGACCACCTGCCCGGCCGCCGCTGCATCCCGCCGCTGTGCTGATTGCCGATTGCCACGAAAGCTGTCCGGACCATGACCGACGATACCCCGCCGCCGCCCAAGAAGCCGCTGCCGCCGACCCTGCAGGCGGCCGTCGCCGCCGTGAAGAAGGCGCACGCGCCGGCCCCGCGCGAGGATACCGCCCGCGGCCCCGGCGAGCAGGCGTGCAACAAGTGCGGCGCCGTGTTCCGCTGGGTGCGGTCCGACGCCGGCGGCGGCCGTACCGCCCTGGTGGCGCGGCTGGTGCAGGGATCGACCAAGTGCGACTGCGGCTACGGCAAGGCCACCACCGCCGGCCGCCGCTCGCCGCGCACCTGACGGCGCCGGACGGGAAAGGCGCCGGCGGGGCGCCGGCAGGCTCAGGGCGCCACGAACACCTTGCAGTCGGAATAGCCGTCGTTGACGAAGTGGTAGGTGCGGTCCGGCAGGGCCTTGCGCAGCGGGTCGCGCAGGTTCCAGCCCTGCTTGGCGACGCCGGTGTTGCCGCGGCCGATGTTGTCCTTGCCGGTGTACCAGATTTTCAGGCGGGTCTTCTGCACCTGGTTGAACTGGTCGCGCCGGCACAGCAGCGACAGTTCCTTGTCCAGGTTGCCCACGTTCCAGTACGGGCTGGTGGTCCAGCCGTAGGTGGAGCCGGCGCGCGCGTCCGTGCCCGCAACGGCCAACAGGCCGGCGGCGGCGGCAAGGACAAGGGCGAAACGGCGCAACATGGGAGACCTCGGCGTCCGGCGTCTTGCGCAAGGCGCGATCATCAGGCACCACTTTCCGCGTAACGCTTCCGATTGTCAAACGACATGGCCGCCTGGACCACCGATGTCACGCGCCTGCCCGCCGTGGCGGGCGCCTATGCCCTGCTGATCCGCCTGCCGCGCCGCTGCCCGCTGCCGCCCCGGTTCGGGGCGGGCGCGGTGCTGGCGGCGGGGTGGTACCTCTATCTCGGCTCGGCGCGCGGCGGGGGCGGCATCCGCGCCCGCTGCGCCCGCCATCTGGCGGCGGCCAAGACCCTGCGCTGGCATGTGGACTGGCTGACGACGCAGCCCGGCGCCACCGTGCGGGCGCTGCCCTTCCCCGGCGGCGACGAATGCGCCCTCGCCGCCCGTGCCCTGGCAGCCGGGGCGCGGGTGGCGGTGGCCGGCCTCGGCGCCAGCGACTG
>NZ_BAAAEP010000090.1:0-7789 GCF_039523075.1 Caenispirillum bisanense | reverse complement strand
GGAGCGGCCGGCGCCACGGCGGCGGCGGCGGCAGAAGGCTGTTCCACCGCAGCGGCCGGCTGCGACTGCGGCTGGGCCTGGGGCTGACCCTGAGCCTCGGGGGCCGCCTGGGCGAGCATGGACGGCTGCTCGTCGCCGCCCTCGTGCCGGTCGGCGCGGTCGCGGCCGCCACGACGGCCGCGCTGGCGGCGGTTGCGGCCCTGGCGTTCGCCGTGGTTGTCGTGGCGCTCGCCGGCGTCGGCCTCGGCGCTGTCAGCACCCTCGCCGTCATCCTCGTCGCCGGCGTCGCGACCGTGGCGGTACTGCTGCTGCGGCGGCTGCTGATAGTCGCGCTGGTCGCCGCCGTGGCCGCCGTTGACCTGCTGCAGCGCCGCCTCTTCCTCGTACTCGAACAGGTCGTCGAGGGCGCTGTGGTCGGAGGCCGGCGTCTGCGGGGCGTTCAGGCCGCCCTGCTGCACCCGCTGGGTCAGCGCGCCGTTGACGTTGGCGATGCGGAAATAGTGCTCCGCGTGCTGGTAGTAGTTCTCGGCAAGAATGCGGTCGCCGGAAGACACCGCGTCGCGGGCCAGGGCCAGGTACTTTTCCATGACCTGCTGGGCGTTGCCTCGCACGCGGATGCCAGGGCCGTTGCTGTCGAAGGTCTGGTTACGGACCGGACCTCGGTTGCCCTTCGGCGCACCACCGCGGCGAGGGCGCTTGTTGTTCGAGCCTTGCTTCATGACTCCAGACAATTCTGCGGTTAATAAAAACCGTTCCCCAAAAACAACGGCATGATCGTGCCGGTACCGGCAAGGATGCCGGAGCAGGCGGGGTGTCGGGGAATCGAAAGGCACGGTTGTCGACGGACGGCCCGGAGACAGCCCCGGAGCGCGTGCGGCCGACCCTCCGCGCCATGGCCCGAAGGCCTTTGGGAGACGCCGGAGCGCTTTGCCCCGCCTCGACAAGTTGTCGTGCTTGAAACCCAACGTATGCGGAGCGCCTGGGGTTTCCAAGCTCTTTTTTATCGCCCACGCAACATTTTCATACGTTGGTTGCCGCAATGCACCGCGCGATGCCTGCCAGATCCCGGCGGATCCCCTCTACGCGCAAGCCGGCACTTTCAAACAGGTCGACGACATCTGTGGCCTGACCCGCCCCTACTTCCACGATCAACGATCCGCCGGACCTTAGCAGCCGACGCGCCCCGCTGGCAATAACCCGATAAGGGTCAAGGCCGTCTTCACCGCCGCATAGGGCCGCCTGGGGATCGTGGTGGACCACCTCGGGGGCGAGCGTCGCCACCTCGGTACGCGGGATATAGGGCGGATTGGACAGGATCGCATCCACCGTTTCATCGAGTCCCGCCATCCAGTCGCCCACCTGGAACCGCGCCCGCGCCGCCAGCCCCAGACGATGCGCGTTTTCCTCCGCCACCGCCACGGCGCCGGCGGCGATGTCGATGCCAAGGCCGGTGGCGCGTGGCCGTTCGTGCAGCACCGACAGCAGGATGCAGCCGGTGCCGGTGCCGAGGTCGAGGATGCGATAGGCGCCGTCGCGATCGGGCAGCGCCGCCAGCGCCGCCTCCACCAGGGTTTCCGTATCCGGGCGGGGGTCGAGGGTATCGGGGCCGAGCAGGAACTCCAGGCTCCAGAACCCCCGCCGGCCGAGGATGCGGCTGACCGGCTCCCGCCCTGCCCGCCGCGTTACCATGGCCTCGAAGCTGCCCGCCTCCGCCGCCGTCAGCGGCCGGTCGCCGAGGCCGAGCAGGGCCGAGGCCGGCTGCTCCAGCACCTCCGCCAGCAGCAGGCGGGCGTCGCGCCGGGCACCTTCCACCCCCGCCGCCGTCAGCCGGCGGGTGGCGGCCAGCAGGGCGCTATCGACGGTGGCGGTCATTGCAGTTCGGCCAGCTTGGCGGCCTGATCCTCGGCGGTGAGGGCGTCGACGATTTCATCCAGCGCCTCGCCCTGCATCATCTTGTCGAGGGCGTAGAGGGTCAGGTTGATGCGGTGATCGGTCACCCGCCCCTGCGGGAAGTTGTAGGTGCGGATACGCTCCGAGCGGTCGCCGGACCCCACCTGGCTGCGGCGATTGGCGGCGCGTTCGCTGTCCACCTGCTCCCGCTGGTGGTCGTAGAGCTTGGCGAGCAGCATCTTCATGGCCTTGGCGCGGTTCTTGTGCTGGCTTTTCTCTTCCTGGCAGGCCGCCACCACGCCGGTGGGGATGTGGGTGATGCGCACCGCCGACTCGGTGGTGTTGACGTGCTGGCCGCCGGCGCCCTGGGAGCGGTAGGTATCGACGCGCAGATCCTTGTCCTCCACCTGCACGTCCACCTCCTGCGCTTCCGGCAGCACGGCGACGGTGGCGGCGGAGGTGTGGATGCGGCCGCCGCCCTCGGTTTCCGGCACGCGCTGGACCCGGTGGACGCCCGACTCGTACTTCAGGCGGGCGAAGACATCGCGGCCGGTGATCATGGCCACCGCCTCCTTCATGCCGCCGAGGTCAGTCTCGTTGACGTCCATCACCTCGAACCGCCACCCCTTGGCGGCGGCGTAGCGCTCGTAAAGGCGGAACAGCTCACCGGCGAACAGCGCCGCTTCCTCGCCGCCGGTGCCGGCCCGCACTTCCAGGATGGCGTTACGCTCGTCAGCCTCGTCCTTGGGCAGCAGCAGCAGCTTCACCTGATGTTCCAGCTGAGGCAGGCGGTCGCGCAAATCGGCCGCCTCCTCCTCGGCCAGGGCCCGCAGGTCGGCGTCGGCGTCGGCATCTGCGGCCATCGCCTCGGCCTCGGAAAGGTCGGCACGCGCCTTGCGCAGCGTGCCGATGGCCTCGACGACGGGCGTCAGGTCGCTGATCTCCTTGGACATCTTCGCGAAGCCGTCGCCGCCGGCGTGGGTCGCCAGCAGCGCCTGTAGCTCGTCGTAGCGGGCCACGACGCGCCCGAGCTTCTCGTCCAGACTCACCGTTTCATCTCCTTATCGTCGGGCTGGTGCCCGCGGTCGAGGGCGAACAGCCGCCGCAGCAGCGCCTCGGCCGCCTGCGTGGCCGGTTCGTCGCCGTGTTCTGCCAGTTCGCGCAGGGCCCGCATGGGGTCATGCAGCAAGCGGTTAACCAGCAGGCGGGTCGCCTTGTCGGCGTCTCCATGGGCCGACGCCAGCACCTCGGCCCGCAGGGACTCCACATGGTCGCGCAGGGCGGTGATGGCCGGCACCGCCTCCCGCCCTGCCCGCGCCTTCAGGAACGCCGCCAGATCCTCGTCCACCACCGCCCAGGCGGCCCGCGCCGCCGCCTCGCGACCGGCACGGCCGGCAAGGGCGATGTGCTCCAGGTCGTTCAGGTCATAGAGGAAGGCATTTTCCTCCCGGTTCACCGCCGGCTCGATGTCACCTGGAATGCCGGCATCGACCAGGAAGATGGGGCGCTGGCGGCGACGGCGCAGGGCGTCGCGCACCTGTTCCACCGTCAACGCATAGGTGCGGCCGCCAATGGCGGCCACCACCACATCCGCCTGAACCAGAGCGTCCGGCACCTGCTCGAACGGCACCGCGTGTCCGTCCAGCCGCCGCGCCAGGGACTCCACCAAGGCGCGTCGAGGCCCGGTGACCACCAGGTTCTTCAGCCCGGCGGCCTGAAACGCCTCGGCCATCAGTTCCGCCATGTCGCCGGTGCCGATGAGCAGCCCGGCGCAGCGGTCGAGGTCGCCGTGCAGGTCGCGCGCAGTCTGCACCGCCGACGAGGCGACGGAGACCGGCCCCTCGGCGATGTGGGTTTCGCTGCGCACCCGTTTGGCGCAGGCAAAGGCCGCCTGCACCACCGTTTCCATCTCCGGCCCCGCCATGCCGGCATCGCGCGCCAACCGCCACGCCGCCTTCACCTGACCAAGCACATGCGGCTCGCCGATCATCTGGCTGTCGAGACTGGCAGCGACGGCGAAGCAGTGACGCAGCGCCTCCTGCCCGGTCAGCACATAGAGCTGTGCCGTCGCGTCGGCGGGATCGACGCCGGCCATGTCGGCCAGGAAGCCGGCCACCGTCGCCCCGGCGGCACCGGGGTCGGCGGCGAAGGCCATCACCTCCACCCGGTCGCAGGTGGCCAGCACCATGGCTTGCGTCAGCCCGGTGGCATCGCGCAGCCGCGCCAGCACCGCCGGCACCATGGCGTCATCGACGAACAGGGCGTCGCGCAGCGCCAGAGTGCTGGAGCGATGATTGGCGCCGACCACCACCAGCCGGCTGAGCGTTGCATCGGGCATGGGCGTTGGTCCGCCCCTGCCCGCCTAGCGCTCGCGACCGAGCGCGGCGGCCAGTTCGGCCAGCGGCACCGCCGTCTGCTCGCCACTGTCCAAATCGCGCACCTGCGCCGCGCCCTGGGCCAACTCATCCTCGCCGAGGATGACGGCGGCGCGGGCGCCGATCTTGTTGGCGCGCTGCATGCGCTTCTTCATGTTGCCGGAATAACCGAGATCGACCACCACGCCGGCCTTGCGCAACTCGTCGGCCAGTGTCAGGGCGCGGGCTTCCGCCGCCTCGCCCAGCGGCACCAGGGCGACGGCGCGCGGCGGCGGTTCCACCCCTTCAGCCAGCAGCGCCAGACGCTCGACCCCTGCCGCCCAGCCGATGCCAGCGGTGGGCGGGCCACCCATGGTCTTGATGAGACCGTCGTAGCGGCCACCAGCCAGCACCGTGCCCTGGGCGCCGAGTTCGGTGGTGGTGAACTCGAACGCCGTGTGGCTGTAGTAGTCGAGCCCGCGCACCAGACGCGGGTTGTGAACGAAGGAAATGCCGAGCGCCGTCAGGCCCTTGGTCACCGTCTCGAAAAAGGTGCGGGAGGTGTCGTTGAGATAGTCGGTGAACACCGGCGCGTCGGCGACGATGGCGCGGTCGCCCTCGTCCTTGCTGTCGAGCACCCGTAGCGGGTTCTTCTCCAGCCGCGCCTTGCTGTCCTCCGACAGACGGTCATGGTGGCCGCGCAGGTAGTCCACCAGGGCGGCGCGGTAGGCGTCGCGGCTTTCCTGGTCGCCGAGGGTATTGATCTCCAGCGTCACCCGCCCGGCAAGGCCGAGTGCCTCCAGGAAGCGTGCGCCGAGGGCGATGATCTCCACGTCGCCGGCCGGTCCCTCGACACCGAGCAGTTCCACACCCACCTGATGGAACTGGCGCTGACGGCCCTTCTGCGGCCGCTCATAACGGAACATGGGGCCGCGATAGAACACCTTCAGCGGCAGCGCCTGCTGCAATCCGTTGGAAATGAAGGCGCGGGCGACGCCGGCGGTGCCCTCCGGCCGCAGCGTGATGCCTTCGCCGCCGCGATCCTCGAAGGTGTACATTTCCTTGGTCACCACGTCGGAGGTATCGCCGAGGGTACGGGCGAAAACGTCGGTGAACTCGAAGATGGGGGTGGCGATTTCCTGGTAGCCGAACAGCTCCGCCACATGGCGACACCGTTCCTCGACCGCACGATGACGCCGGCACTGGTCCGGCAGAAGGTCATGGGTACCGCGAACGGGCTGTAGGGATGCCACGGGACTGGTCCTCTCGGCTGACGGAACGAACATTCAGGCCGATAGCTACGGCATCTGCGCGCCCAGCGCAACCAGCGAGGCAGGGCAGGCTTGGCCGACGGAGACCACCGGATTATATTGTTGCGGTGATCAGGACCGAGGATCGAATGCACATCGACGTGATCGTGACCCCGCAGGGGCAGATTACCTTGTCGGAAGCCGTTGTCGCCCGGCTGGGCCTGAAGCCGGGAGAAGTGGCGCGCCTCGATCTCCGCGTTGACGACAAGCCGGCAAGCGAAGCCGTGCCACCGAAGACAAAGGCGCCCACGGCCGCCGGTATGCTTTACAAGCCGGGCCGCCGCCCCCTGACGCAGGCGGAAATCGACGACGCCATCGCCGCGGCCGTCGCCGAGAAGACGGCACGACGCTGAATGCTCAGCGCTGATACCAACGTTCTGCTGCGATACGTCCTGAGGGACGACGAGGCGCAGTTCCAGGTGGTCAGGCCGCTTCTCGAAGGGGACCGGCCCTTCTACATTTCAAACATCGTCTTCTGCGAACTCGTCTGGTCCCTGCGGCGCGCCTACAAGATCCCGAAACAGGACGTCGCGGCGGTGGTTCGAACCCTCGTCGGCATGGACACCACGCGCTGCGACGAAGGCGCCGTCGATGTCGCCCTCGCGTTCATGGACGCTGGTGGCGACTTCGCTGATGCCATGGTCGCAGTCGAAGCCAGTCGAGCGGGCGCCGCCTGCCTCTACACCTTCGACCGCGGCTTCGCCCGGCGCGCCGACCCGGCAGTGTGCCGGGTCGAGTTGCTGGAGGCCTGAGCCGCCCTATTCCGCCGCCGACGCTTCCGCGGCGGCCTTGGTGGCGGCATCCAGTTCGGCGGCCTTCTTCTCCACCAGGTCCACCAGATGCTCGACCATGCGGTCGTCGTCGATGGTGTGGTCCTTGATGCCCGACACATAGACCATGTGCGAGCCGCCGCCGCCGCCAGTGAGGCCGATGTCGGTCTCGCGCGCTTCGCCCGGGCCGTTGACCACGCAGCCGATGATGGACAGCGTCATCGGCGTGGTGATGTGGGCAAGGCGCTCTTCCAGCACCTCGACCGTCTTGATGACGTCGAAGCCCTGGCGGGCGCAGGACGGGCAGGACACCACGCGCACGCCACGATGGCGCAGGCCAAGGCTCTTCAGGATCTCGAAGCCGGCCTTGATCTCCTCCACCGGGTCGGCCGACAGACTGACGCGGATGGTGTCGCCGATGCCGGCCCACAGCAGGTTGCCGATGCCGATGGCGCTCTTCACCGTGCCGCCACGCAGGCCGCCGGCCTCGGTGATGCCGAGGTGCAGCGGATAATCGCAGGCATCGGCCAACGCCTGATAGGCGGCGACGGCCAGGAACACGTCCGACGCCTTCACGGAAATCTTGAACTCGTGGAAGTCGTTGTCCTGCAACACGCGCATGTGGCGCTGGGCGCTTTCCACCATGGCTTCCGGGCAGGGTTCGCCATACTGTTCCAGCAGGTCGCGTTCGAGCGAACCGGCGTTGACGCCGATGCGGATGGAACAGCCGTTGGCCTTGGCGGCCCGCACCACCTCGCGCACGCGGTCGGCGCTGCCGATGTTGCCGGGGTTGATGCGCAGGCAGGCGGCGCCGGCGTCGGCGGCCTCCAGGGCGCGCTTGTAGTGGAAGTGAATATCGGCCACCAGCGGCACCGACACCTGCTTCACGATGTCGCGGAAGGCGGCGGTGCTGTCCTCGTCGGGGCAGGAGACGCGCACGATGTCCGCCCCCGCCTCCTCCAGCGCCCGAATCTGCGCCACGGTGCCGGCCACGTCGGTGGTGCGGGTGTTGGTCATGGACTGCACCGTGATCGGCGCATCGCCGCCCACCGGCACCGGCCCGACCATGATCTGGCGGCTGGGGCGGCGGAGGATCTGGCGGTACGGGCGCACGGCGCTGGACATGGCACTTCCTTCGGACAATCGGTCACGGCGGAGCGGTGAAACGCTTCCGCCGCCGAAGATGATCTCCGGCGGCGGCAGTGGCAAGCCCCTCATGGGGCGAAGACGGCGGGGCTCAGGTCACGGCGACAGCAGACGGTCGGGGTCGAGGCGGATGCCGCGACGCACTTCGCCCTGACCGCCGAGGGCGGGCAGCGGCCGGCCGTCCACCTGGATCTGCAGGCCGCCGGCATTGCCGACCATGAGCGTCATGCCGTCGCGGTCGGGCACCTGGAACCGCTCGCCGCGGCGGAGCAGCCGGGTGGCCACCAGTTCCTCGCCGGCGCGCACCTGGATCCAGGTG
>NZ_BAAAEP010000089.1:0-8324 GCF_039523075.1 Caenispirillum bisanense | reverse complement strand
GGCGTGACCGTGGTCGTGGCCGTGGCCGGCCCCGGCGCCGCCTCGGTCGGCTGGTCGAGCAGCAGGGCGGTTTCGATGCGGAAGGCCGCCGCCACCGTATCGCGCAGCTGGCCCAGGTCGCCGATGCTGGCGATGCGGCCGCAGGTCAGGGCGTCGCCGCACAGGCCGGCGTGGCGGGCCATGTCCTGGAAGGTGAAGGCGATGGCCGCCCCGGCGGACGGAGTCTGCACCGCCAGCCGGGCGGCATCCTCGGCCGCCGCGCGCAGGCGGCGCAGCTGGGTGGCGGCCAGCGGGTCCGCCAGCTGCTGGCGGGCATTCATCGCCTCCACATCCTCCACCAGTCGCACGCACAGGGTGGCGAGCGCCTGCAGGCGATGGCTTTCCAGCGCCCGCCGGCAGGCCGCCAGCTCCGCCGCCACCGCCTCGTCGGGCTGGCGGCGCAGGGCCTTGGCTTCCAGCACGTTGGGCGGCGTCAGGACGGCCGCCTGCGGTCCCGGCCGGGCCTTGGCGCGGCGATCCGGCCCGACGTAGTCGGCGCTGACGACGAAGGACTTGCGGCCGTGGATGAGCTTTTCCAGCCGGCCGTCCAGGTAGCCGGTCGGCCAGGGGTGGATGAGCAGGTCGTCGGCGCCGGAATCGATGCCCCGCCGCACCGCGTCGGGCGAGGCCTCCGACAGCACGGCGATGATCGGCGTGAAGGGATCGGTGGCGGTGCGGCCGCGGCGGATCTGCTGCAGGTACTGGGCGGTGCTGCCGCCCGGCAGGTCGTGCGAGGCGATGATCAGGTCCGGCCGCCGGCTTTCCGCCAGATCCCGCAGTTCACCCAGGCTGTGGCCCCAGGTGACGTCGCGGAAGCCCAGGTAATGCAGCGTCGACCGGATGACCTGCAGGCGCGCCCGGTCCTCGTCGGCCAATACGGCGGTGACGTTCGAAAAGAAATACGTGTGGGCCATGACCCGATCCCCCTCTCCCTCGCCGGCCGCCGCGCGGGCTGCCGGACGCACTCCCATAAGGGCACCGTGACACCCGCGGGAGGTATAAGGGGAGCCGTCAAAAAGGATATTGCACCGCGATAGGGTATATCCTGACCAGCGAGTCAGACGGGAATCTTCCCGTGGGAATGGAATTATCCTGCCAGGGTGCGCGCGATGGCGCAGAACTGCTCCACCGTCAGTTCCTCCGCCCGCGCCGTCGGCAGCACGCCGGCGGCGGCGCACAGGGCTTCGCCGTCGCCGCCCAGGCTGCGCAGGCTGGCGCGCAGCATCTTGCGGCGCTGACCGAAGGCGGCGGCGGTGACCTTCTCCAGGGTGGCGAAGTCGGCCGGGCACAGGGGCGTGGCGCGGGGCGTCAGTTGCACCACCGTCGACACTACCTTGGGCGGCGGGGTGAAGGCGCGCGGGTTGATGTCGAACAGCGGCTCCACATGGCACAGCCACTGGGTGATCACCGACAGCCGGCCGTAGTCCTTGGTGCGCGGGCGGGCGGCCAGACGGTCCACCACTTCCTTCTGGAACATCAGCGTCATGCCGGCGAAGGCATCCAGCCGGTGCAGCCAGCCGATGAGCAGCGGTGTCGCCACGTTGTAGGGCAGGTTGGCGACGATGCGGCGCGGCCCGTCGCCCAGGGCGGCGATGTCGACCTCCAGGGCGTCGCCCTCGATCACCTCCAGCCGGCCCGGCCAGCGGGCGGCGATCTCGGCCAGGGCCGGCAGCACCCGCTGGTCGCGCTCGACGGCGATCACCTTGCGGGCGCCGGCCGCCAGCAGGGCACGGGTGAGGCCGCCGGGGCCGGGGCCGATCTCGATCACCGTGCCCTGGTCGATGGCGCCGGCGGCGCGGGCGATGCGGCCGGTGAGGTTGAGGTCGAGCAGGAAGTTCTGGCCGAGGCTCTTCTTCGCCGCCAGCTCGTGGCGGGCGATGACGTCGCGCAGCGGCGGCAGGCCGTCGGCGGCCAGGTCCTCGCCGCCGCTCACGGCGCGGTGCTCCGGCGGCGGGCTTCGGCCATGTCGGCGGCCATGCGCAGGGCGGCGATCAGGCTGGTGCAGTCGGCGGCGCCGGTGCCGGCGATGTCGAAGGCGGTGCCGTGGTCGGGCGAGGTGCGCACGAAGGGCAGGCCGAGGGTGACGTTGACGCCGCCGGCGAAGTCGATGGTCTTGAGGGGGATCAGGGCGTGGTCGTGGGTCATGCACAGGGCGGCGTCGAAGCGCGCGCGGGCGGCAGGGTGGAACAGGGTGTCGGTGGGCGCCGGGCCGAAGGCGTCGATGCCGTCGGCCTGCAGCTGCGCCACCGCCGGGGCGATGATGTCGATTTCCTCCCGCCCCATGACGCCGCCTTCGCCGCCATGGGGGTTGAGGGCGGCCACCGCCAGCCGTGGCCGGGCGATGGCGAAGCTGTCGCGCAGGCCGGCGGCGGTCAGGCGGCCCAGCTCGACGATGGTCTCCTGCCGCAGCGACGCGACGGCATCGCGCAGCGACAGGTGGATGGTCACCGGCACCACCCGCAGCTGCGGGCAGGCCAGCATCATCACCGGCGTCACGCCGCCGGCCAGTTCGGCCAGGAACTCGGTATGGCCGGGGTGGCGGAAGCCGGCCGCCTTGAGCACCGCCTTGTTGATGGGGTTGGTGACGACGCCGCCGGCGCGGCCGGCGCGGGTCAGGTCAACCGCGCGCTCGATGGCCGCCAGCACGGCGGCGGCATTGGCGGGATCGGGGCGGCCGGGCTCGACGGCGGCGGCAAGCGGCTGCGGCAGCACCGGCAGGGCACCGGGGAACACCGCCGCGGCATCCTCGGGCGCGGCGATCTCGGCCACCGTCACCGCCAGCCCCAGGCGCTGCGCCAGCGCCCGCAGGCGGGCGGCATCGTCCAGCACGAAGAACGGCGGCAGCGGCGGCAGCCGGCCGGCGGCCTGGGCGGCATAGGCGGCCAGGGTGATGTCGCCGCCGATGCCGGCGGGCTCGCCCATGGTCACGGCCAGCGGCGGAACCGCGGTGGTCATGGCGCTGTCTCCCGACGGGCCGCCGTTGCCGGCACCGGCTGCGGCAGCGGTCACAGCCGCACGTCGATCAGGGCGTTGCGGCGCAGGTCGCGCAGCCGGCGCTCGGCCAGCACTTCCAGCTTCTCGTTCTCGATCTGACGGCGGATTTCCTCGTCGTCCAGGGCGCTGCGTTCGCTGCGCTCGCAGACCATGACGATGACCTCCGCCCCCGGCACCGGCACCACGCGGCTCGGCGTTTCCAGCGGCAGGTCGTCGATGGCGGCGGCCAGGGCCGGCGGCAGGTCGTTGGGGCTGAGGCCCTCGATGCGGCTGGAGCCGGGGGTGCCGACTTCGCGCGCCAGGGCTTCCATGGCATCGCAGGAGGTGGTGGCGGTGGCCCGCTGGCTGAGGGCGGCGCGCTGTTCCGGCGCCATGGTGCGGGCGCCGGTGGTCGGCAGCGACACCTGCACCAGCGACATGGTGGTGCCGACGGCGGCGGCGCGGTCGCCGGCGATGCGCTTGTCGCGCACCAGCATGATGGTGTAGCCGGCGGCGGTGCGCACCGGGTCGGTCAGGCGGTTGTTCTCCGTGCGCTCCACCATCTCGCGCAGTTCCGGCTCCAGGTTGCCGAGCGGCACCCAGCCCATGTCGCCGCCCTTGGCGGCCGTGGGGTCCTGGCTGAACTGCTGCGCCAGGGCGACGAAGTTGGCGCCGCCGCGGATCTGGGCGGCCAGGCGCTCGGCCACCTGCCGCACCTCGCCTTCGCGCAGCGGATCATCCACCGGCAGGTAGATCTGGGCCAGCAGTCCCTCGGGCTTGCCGACCGACTGGCGCAGCTGCTCGGCGCGGGCCTGGACCTCGGTGTCGCTGACCGTCACCTGCCCGGAGAGGGAGGAGCGCACCACCTTGATCCACGAGATTTCGGCGCGGATCTGCCGTTCGAAGGTGGCGGCGGGGATTCCGCGGTTCTGCAGGCTGGGCAGGAAGGAGCCCGGCGGCATGCGGTTCTGGCTCTCGACCTGGCGGATGCCCTCGGTCAGTTCGCCCTGGTTGACCTGGATGCCGAGGCGCTTGGCTTCCTGCATCTTCAGGGTTTCGATGATCAGCCCCTGCAGCACCTGCGGCAGCAGGCGCTGACGCACTTCCTGGCTGTCGGGCAGGTTGGAGGTGGCGATGACGAAATCCATGCGCGCCAGGATGTCGCGCAGGGAGATGACGTCGTCGTTCACCACCGCCGCGATGCGCTGGATGTTCTGGATGTTCTGGGCGGCGGCCACCGGCGCCAGCGGCCCGGCCGGCAGCAGCGGCGCCGCCGCTACCGCGGCCGTGCCGAGGGCGAGGGTCAGCGCCAGGCGGCGGCCGGTGCGGCGGGCGGTGGCGCGGATCGACGGGGCGGCGGTGCGGTGGGTGACGGTCATGGACGGTTGGTTTCCCTGGACGGCGTTCTGCTGCTGCATCATCGTTGACCGGCCGAGCCGGAACTGCCGACATCGATCTCGCCGAGGGTCTTGAACACCACCCGGAGTATGAGTTCGTTGCCGCCTTCGTAGTCGCGGTCCTCGGTGAGGTTCTGCTGGAACTGGGCGACGAAGGTCAGGCATTCGTCGTCGTAGATCGCGCCGAACCCGGACTTCAGGGTGTCATCGTCACCGGTTAGGCTCAAGGTAGTATTGCCGAACAGTGTCCAGTAGCGCGAGACCTTTGACGTGGCGCTGAGCACCACCTGCTCACGGTCGCCAAAGCGATCCTGCGCCGCGCTTTCGGGCGACGACTGTAGGTAGTTAGCACCCACTCGCAGCGCCGGCACACCGGCAATAATTGACAGTTCCTGTCGCCGCATCACGAAATCGTCGCGATCCAGGCGGAAGCGGTAGCCGAGGTTGAGGTAGGGTGCCACCTCGGCGCCAATACGCCCGACGTAATCGGACGAGCCCGAGCCGTTGGTGCCGAAGCCCTGGTTGGTGTCGTCGAAGTGGTGGCTCTGGCCCAGCAGCAGCGACACGCTCTCGCCCTCGGGCCAATAGGCCGACCACTGGACGCCGTAGTTGACGCGCGCCCCCGTCTCCACCCGGTCCCAGCCGGCGAAGCGGTTGCGGTCGAACAGGTTGGTGGCGTCGAACTCGAAGTCCTGGCTGTCTTCGTTGGGCAGGCGGTTGTTGCGGCCGTTGTTGGGGCTGATGTAGGCCGAGGCGATGGGTTCCAGCACCTCGCGGAACCAGCCGTTGTCGCGCGCCAGCGGCCACCGCCAGGTGAAGCCGGCGGTGGGCACGAAGCGGCCGGTGAAGCCGCCTTCCACGTCGCGGTAGAGCGGGTTTTCCGCCTCGTCGATGCTGTAGGCATCGCCGCGCAGCGACACCATGAACTCGGTGATGTCGCCCATGGAGCCGTAGTAGGGGTGGTAATAGGCCGCTTCCATCGAGGCGCGGCGGGTATCGGTGCCGTCCTCGCGCGTCAGGGCGACGGTGCTGGCGTCGAAGGTCCAGTAGCTGCCGTTGTCCTCCGGCCGGCTGCTGAAGGCGTAGGTCAGCTCCGGCAGCACCACCGGCACTCGCTCGGGCTCGGAATTGGTGCGCATTTCCTGGAAGAACAGGCCGCGGCCACGGGCGAAGGAGCGGCGGCTGAAGCCTTCCAGGAAGCCTTCGCTCACCAGCCAGGCCTCGGTGCCGTAGCGGTACTTGCGCATGTAGGTATCGTCGGACGACAGCTGCACGTCCCAGCCGCCGCGCCAGGTTTCGTCGAAGTGCCACATCAGTTCGCTCTTGATGTGGCCGCGGGTGGTGCCGTCGGCATCGTTGGTGATGCTGCCCGCCGCCCGCGCCTCGCCGCTGGAGTAGAGGCCGCTGTAGGCCGCTTCCAGCACCGGCCCTTCGATGGAGGTGTAGCGTACAGCCACTTCGGCGTCCTGCTGGTCGTCGATGACGTAATAATAGGGGACGGTGATTTGGGTGCCGAGTTCGGTCGACTGCCGGTAGGTCGGCGGCATGACGCCCGACTTGCGCTTCACCGTCGGGTCCGGGTGGGACAGATAGGGCGTGTAGAACACCGGCAGACCGGCCACCTCCAGCCACGCATCGGTGTAGGTGATGGTCTTTTCCGTCTCGTCGTGGGTGACCTCGTTGGCGCGCAGGCGCCACAGCGGCGCGGCGTTGGGGTCCTTGCACGGGTCGCAGGCGGTGTAGATGGCGCGCCGCATGATGTTGACGTCGTTGGCGCGGGCCATCTCCTCGCTGGTGGCGCGGGAGCGGTCTGCCAGCAGGATGGTGACCTGGCGGGCGAAGCCTTCCTTCATGTCGCCGGTCAGTTCGGCGTAATCGAAGAAGTAGACGCTGCCGTCAGTCTCCATCAGCACGACCTCGCCCTCGGCCGAAACCTTGTCGGCGACGGTGTCGTAACGGACCGTGTTGGCGCGCAGGACGCGGCCTTCGTGGATCAGTTCCACCTCGCCGGTGGCGGTGACCACCTCGGCGGCATCGTCATAGGCCAGCTCGCGGGCGACCACCGAGGTGCGCGGCTCGTCCGCCTCGGTCGGCGGCACCTGCGGCGGCGCGTAGGGGCGGGGCAGGGCGTGGAGGTTGCGGCCGGCGGCGCCGATGTCGGGCGCCAGCACGCCGCCGTCTGCCTGTCGGCGCAGCGCCTCGGTCGCCACGGGGGGCACCGTGCCGGCGGCCGGCGGGGCGGCGGTGACCGCCGGGGCCGTCGTCTCCAGCGCGCCGTTGACCACCGGCTCGGCGGCCGTTGCGGCTTCCAGCCGGTCGGTGGTGGCGGCGACCGGCACCACCGTCACCGGCTGCACCGGGGCCTGAGCCTGGGCTTGCACCTGCATCGCCGGCGCCTGCGCCTGCTGCGTCTCCCACAGCGGGCGGGAGGGCTGCCAGCCCGGACCAAGCTGCGAAGCGGCAGCGCTGCCCGTATCGGCCAGCAGCGCGGCGAGGCCGGCCGTCAGGGTCAGCGGCCCCGTAAACCGTCGTGTCATCATCCCTCCCCAGTGACGGCAGCCGTTGCGCGCGGCCCGGCGGTTACGGTGGTGGCTCTGAACAGAATGGCGATGGCGATCATGCCCGGCACGATGGCGGTGGCATAGATCAGCGGCATCAGCAGTTCGCTGGCGGCGGCGCCGTTGATGGCGGCGAGACCGATCACCTGCACCGCCACCATGGCGCCGATGGCCACCAGGATGCGGCGGCCGTTGCCGCGGCGGTTGAACGACCCGGTCAGCACGGCGGCGGCGGCCATCAGCGCGAAGGTCAGGTTGAACAGCGGGCTGGCGAGGCGCTGGTGGGCCTCGACGTGGAACTTGCGCACGTTCTCGGGGTCAAGGCCGGAGTTCTCGGTGGTGGTCGCCAGCAGCTCGCCGGTCATGCGCTCGCGGGCATCGCGGAAGCGCGGCGCCGTCTGCTCGCCGGTCTTGCCCAGTTCCATGACGTGGCGGTCGAAGTACAGCAGCGACATGCGGCCGGTGCCGACCTCCACCTCCTGGCGATTGCCGTTTTCCATCAGCACCCGCGGCCCTTCCGGCGCGTTGAGCAGGGCGCCGCGGTCGGCCATGACGGTGACCGGGCGGGCGGGGTCGCGGTTGTCGTGGATGAGGATGCCGAGCAGTTCGTCGTTGGGGCCGCGCTGGCGGACGTAGACCGTCATGCCGGTCTCGATCTCGGTGAAGGCGCCTTCCTGCACCAGCACCTGGGTCAGGTCGTTGCGCACCTGCCAGCGCATTTCGCGGAAGGCCCCGACCGACATGGGCGAGATGTAGAGGGTGAGGGCATAGCACAGCAGCGTCAGCGCCAGCCCCACCACCAGCGCCGGCATGGCCAGCCCGAAGGGGCCGAGGCCGACGGCCCGCATCACCACCAGCTCGCGGTCGCCGTTCAGCCGGTTGTAGGTGAACAGGATGACGGCGAACAGGGCGATGGGGAACACGATGACCAGGAAGCTCGGCATCAGCAGCATGGTCATCTTCACGAACATGCCGAGGCCGAGGCCCTTGCTGATGATCATTTCCACCAGCCGCAGCGACTGGGACAGCCACAGAATGACCGCCAGCCCCGCCGAGACCAGCAGGGTTCCGAGCACGACCTGGCGGAGGATGTATCGAGTGATCAGTCGCATGGCGGCGGATTATAGGGGGAGGGGGCCAATGGAAACCAGAGCGAAATCGCGCACGGAACCTATCCGGCCGGAGACGCTTTAGGGGTGAAGCGTTCTGTAATGCCACCGCTTTTCGCCATCGGGGGCAGGCGGTGGTTTCCGTGGGGCAACCAGACTGACGAGGAGCCATGACCAGCGTTCCCGCCGACCGACATGACAACCCCTCCAGCACAACCACCACCAGCACCGCGGCCGTCGGGGATCCG
>NZ_BAAAEP010000088.1:0-9254 GCF_039523075.1 Caenispirillum bisanense | reverse complement strand
GCGGCGCCGGCGCGGTCGCGCCGGCCGTCCCTGCGGGACGGGGGCCTGGCGTGGCGCCTGCCCGCCCTTACTTCGCCGGCATGCGGATGGCGCCGTCCAGGCGGATCACCTCGCCGTTGAGGTAGCCGTTCTCGGCGATGTGGCGGACCAGGCCGGCGAATTCCGCCGGCTTGCCCATGCGCTGGGGGAACGGCACCATGGCGTTCAGGGTGTCCTGCACCTCGGCCGGCATGCCCGCCATCATCGGCGTCTCGAAGATGCCCGGCGCGATGGTGACGACGCGGATGCCCGAACCCGCCAGCTCGCGCGCCACCGGCAGGGTCAGCCCCACCACGCCCGCCTTGGAGGCGGCATAGGCGGCCTGGCCGATCTGGCCGTCGAAGGCGGCGATGGAGGCGGTGTTGACGATGACGCCGCGCTCGCCGGTGGTGGCGTCGGGCTCGTTCTTCATCATCGCCTCGGCAGCCAGCCGCAGCATGTTGAAGGTGCCGATCAGGTTGATGTTCACCGCGCGGGCGAAGCTCTCCAGCCGGTGCGGCCCCTTGCGGCCGACCACCTTCTCGCCCGGCGCGATGCCGGCGCAGTTGACCAGCCCGTCGACGCGGCCGAAGCCGTCCAGCGCCGCCTGGATGGCGGCCTGGGCATCGGCCTCGGCGGTGACGTCGGCGGCGACGCTTTTCGCCTGCGCGCCCAGTTCGGCCGCCTTGGCGGCGGCGGCCTCGCCGTTGAGGTCGACCAGCAGCACGCGGGCGCCGGCGGCCACCAGCCCCTCGGCGGTGGCGGCACCCAGGCCGGAGCCGCCGCCGGTGACGATGAAGACCTTGTCGGTGATGTTCATGGCGGGTCGTCTTTCTTCCCTGAAGGCTTCCTTACGCGCTTTCCTGCTTGCGCAGCAGGAAGCGCTGGATCTTGCCGCTCGGCGTCTTCGGCAGTTCCTCGACGAAGGCGATCTCGCGCGGATAGGCGTGGGCGGCGAGGCGCTTCTTCACCAGCATCTGAAGTTCCTCGGCCAGGGCCGGCGTGCCCTCGTGGCCCTTCCTCAGCACCACGAAGGCCTTGACGATCTCGGTCCGCTCCGGGTCCGGCTTGCCGATGACCGCCGTTTCCGCCACCGCCGGATGCTCGATCAGGGCGCTTTCCACGTCAAACGGACCGATGCGATAGCCCGACGAGGTGATGATGTCGTCGCTGCGGCCGACGAAGGCGATGCTGCCGTCCTCGTTCAGTTCCACGGTATCGCCGGTCAGGTACCAGTCGCCGCGGAAGGACTTGGTCTCCTGCTGCCAGTAGCCCTGGAACCAGAAGCCGGGCGAGGCCGGGCGGCGGATGGCCAGGATGCCGGGCTTGTGCGGCGGCAGTTCCGCCAGCGTTTCCTCGTCCAGCACGCCGATGGCGAAGCCGGGCAGCGGCACGCCGGCCGAGCCGGCCTCCACCGGGTGGAGCAGGGCGTGGTGGTTGCACACCGCCATGCCCATTTCCGTCTGGCCGTAGTGGTCATAGATGGGGCAGCCGAGGGCGTCGTCGAACCAGCGGATGACCTCCGGGTTCAGCGGCTCGCCGGCCGACGACACCACGCGCAGCTTGCCCTTCACCGGCGCCGCCGGCTCCTTGCCCGCGCCCATGAGCAGGCGATAGGCGGTGGGCGCGCCGGCCAGGTTGGTGATGCCGTTGTCGAGGATCACCTTGTAGGTGCCGTCCACCGTGAAGGGGCCGTCGTAGAGGGTGGTGGCGTGGCCCATCATCAGCGGCCCGGTGACGGCGTAATACAGGCCGTAGGCCCAGCCGGGATCGGCGATGTTCCAGTAGCGGTCGTCGGGACGCAGGTCGACCGAGAACCGCATGTACTCGTAGAACGCCACCATGGCCTTCAGCGGCACGGCCACGCCCTTGGGCAGGCCGGTGGTGCCGGAGGTGAACATCATCAGGAACGGGTCTTCGCCCGACCGCATCACCGGCGCGAAATCCTCCGCTACCTTGTCCATCTCGGCCGCGAAGTCGAGGTCGCCGTCACGCGGGGCGGCGATGGTCATGATCGCCGGGCAGTCCTTGACGTCATCCAGCTTGGAGCGGTTGGCGGCATCGGTGACCACCAGCTTGGCCTCGGAAGCGCCGCAGCGGTACTCGATGGCCTTGGGGCCGAAGGCGGTGAACAGCGGCTGATAGACGGCGCCGGCGCGCCAGGTGCCGAGGATGACCGTCAGCAGCTCGGGAATGCGCGGCAGCAGGCCGGCGACGCGGTCGCCCGGCTGCACGCCCTGGGCCTTCAGCACGTTGGCGAAGCGGGCGGCGCGCGCCTGCAGCTCGGCGAAGGTGACGGTGGCGCGGGCGCCGTCCTTGTTCTCCCAGTACAGCGCCACGGCGGCGGGGTCGCCGGCATGGCGGTCGCAGCATTCGACGCAGGCATTGAGCGCGGTCAGGCTGCCCGACAGCACGCGGGCCGCCAGGGCATCGTAGTCGAAGCCGGCGACATAGGCGTCGTAGGACGGCGTCTGGCCGCCGAGCACATCAAGATTGGCCGACATGGCGGGGCTGGTCCCTCTCTTGGTTGCGTTCCGTCCGCAGTGAACGCCCGACAACCGGCCCCCGCGTCCCCTGGCCCGGCGCGTGCGTTCCCGCTCTTGTTCTGGGTGCGGACTCTAGGCGCGGCGGCGGGCGCCGTCCATGACGCGAGCGGTCAGCGGAGGTGATCGCTTTTGCCACTTTCCGACGCTACACTGGCACCCGGCAGAGGCGGCGGCGGAGGCGCGCGGGGATGAAGGATACCGGCACGGTGGCGGTCTGCTTCGTCCATGCGGCGCTGCAGGGGCTGGTGGAAAAAGGGCACGATCCTGCGCCCGTGCTGCGCAAGGCGGGCATCGCGCCGGAGGTGCTGGCAAGCCCCCGCGCGCGGGTTACCCCGGCGGCCTACGGCATCCTCCTGAAGATCATCGCCCAGGTGCTGGATGATGAGCTGTTCGGCCAGGACAGCCGCCGCATGAAGGTGGGCACCTTCGCCCTGCTGTGCCGCTCCGTCGTCCATGCCGAAACGCTCGGCAAGGCGCTTGATCGCATGGCGCGGTTCTTCGGCACCGTCATCGACGACGTGGGGGCGACCGTCAGCCGCGGCGAGCGCACGGCCAGCCTGGTGCTCTACCCCCGCACGCCCGGCCTGCCGCGCCACATCTTCCTGTACGAGACGCTGCTGATCTTCATGCACGGCGTCGCCTGCTGGCTGGTGCGCCGGCGCATTCCCATCCTGCGGGCCGACTTCGCCTATGCCCGCCCCGACCATGCGGCGGAATACCATGTGCTCTACAGCGCCCGCCTGCGCTTCGACCAGCCGGCGACCGCCATCCACTTCGATGCCGGCCTGCTCGACCTGCCCTGCCTGCAGGACGAGCACACGGTGAAGGCCTTCCTGCGCGACAACCCGGAAAACATGCTGGTGAAGTACAAGAACGTCGCCAGCGACGCCAGCCGGGTGCGCCGCCTGCTGCGCGGCCTGCCGCCAACGGAATGGCCGGACTTCGAGACGGTGGCGGCGCAGCTTGCCACCTCGCCGCCCACCCTGCGCCGGCGGCTGCGGCTGGACGGCACCAGCTTCCGCGCCATCAAGGACCAGCTGCGCCGCGACATGGCGCTCGCCCTGCTGGCGGAGCCCGGCCGGGCGGTGGCCGACGTCGCCGCCGACCTCGGCTTCGCGGAGCCGAGCGCCTTCCACCGCGCCTTCCGCAAGTGGACCGGCGCCCGCCCCGGCGAGTACCAGCGGCGCGACCGCCACCGCGCCCGGCCATAGGGCAGAACCGTCACGGCTTTTTCACACAGGCCGAAAACTCTAGAACTTCCGCCGAATTCCCGCCCTGCGAGAGGTCACGAGGTCGTCATCGCCGCAACGGCGTTCAGGCGTGCACGTTGTACGTCCGGCTTTCGGCAGGGGGCATCTGTCCGCCTGGCCGGCCGCCACGCCACCGCCCCCGGTTCCACGACAACTGCCTCGATCATGACGATGAAGCGATCCCCCCTGTCCAAGCCCCTGGCGCGCCTCACCCGTCGCAGCCTGCTGGGCGGCCTGCTGGGCGCCACGGCGCTGGGCGTGCCCGGTTCCCTGTTCGGCCAGGGCCAGCCGGTGCCGGCGGAACCCGCCGCCGCAGACACCGCCGGCAGCGGCGCGCCGTTCTCCTACGACTGGCTGGTGGACGAGGCCCGCCGACTGGCGCGGACCGGCTTCCAGTCCACCGACGGCAACATCCCGGCGGTGCTGTCCGACCTGTCCTACGACCAGTACCGCGACATCCGCTTCCGTGGCGAAAGCGCCCTGTGGCGGGAACTGTCTCCTTATGAAGTGCAGTTCTTCCACCTGGGGTCTTACTTCGACCGGCCGGTGGCGGTGCATGACGTCAGCGACGGCGTGGCGCGGCCGGTGCCTTACCGCCAGCAGGACTTCCACCTCGGCCGCAACCGCATCACCGATCCGCTGCCGGAAAACCTGGGCTTCGCCGGGGTGCGCGTCCATTACCCGCTGAACGACCCGGAGAAGCTGGACGAGCTGATGGTCTTCCTGGGCGCCAGCTACTTCCGGGCGCTCGGTCGCGGCACCCACTATGGCATCTCCGGCCGTGGCGTGGCGGTGGACACCGGCCTGCCCAAGGGCGAGGAGTTCCCCGCCTTCACCCAGCTGTACCTGGAACGGCCGCAGGAACGCGGG
Organism: Caenispirillum bisanense; assembly: GCF_039523075.1. Classification (NCBI taxonomy): domain Bacteria; kingdom Pseudomonadati; phylum Pseudomonadota; class Alphaproteobacteria; order Rhodospirillales; family Novispirillaceae; genus Caenispirillum; species Caenispirillum bisanense. The sequence goes on along the minus strand of NZ_BAAAEP010000088.1, from coordinate 4,570 downwards.
CGGCCGCTGACGGTCTATGCCCTGCTCGACGGGCCGAGCCTCACCGGCGCCTATCGCTTCGCGGTCGAGCCGGGCGAGATGACCACCGTCGACGTCACCGCCCGCCTGTTCTTCCGCCAGGACATCGAACGCCTGGGCCTGGCGCCGCTGACCAGCATGTTCGACCACGGGCCGAGCGACCCGGCCGACCACCCCGATTACCGCCCGCGCGTCCACGACAGCCAGGGGCTGCTCATGCACTCCAGCCGCGGCGAATGGGTGTGGCGGCCGCTGCGCAATCCCAAGGCGCTGGCCATGTCCGCCTTCCAGGAGACGCAGCCGCGCGGCTTCGGCCTGATCCAGCGGGTGCGGTCGTTCGACTCCTACGAAGACCTGGAAGCCCGCTATGACCTGCGGCCGTCGCTGTGGATCGAGCCCAAGGGCGACTGGGGCGAGGGCGCGGTGGTGCTGATCGAAATTCCGACCCCCGATGAGACCCACGACAATATCGTCGCGTTCTGGACTCCGAAGGAACGCGCTCGCGCCGGCGGCGAGGCGGTGCTGCGCTACGTCATGCACTGGGGCCTGCACGGGCCGCAGCAGCCGCTGGCGGTGGCGCTGGAAACCCGCGTCGGCCGCGGCGGCCTGCCGGGGCAGCAGGAGCAGGCGCGGCGCCTGCGCAAGATCGTCATCGACTTCGTCGGCGGGCCGCTTCCCGGCCTGCCGCCGGAGGCCGAGGTGGTGCCGGTGCTGCACGCCCAGAACATCCAGGCGTCGGAGCCGGTGTGTCAGTTCAACCCCGTCACCGGCGGCCGCCGGGTCTTCTTCGACCTGCCGGCCACTCCCGAGGCCACCGCCGAGCTGCGCTGCCGTCTTGAGCTGGACGGCCAGCCCCTTTCGGAAACCTGGAGCTTCCAATGGTCCGACATCTGACGCTGGCCGCCACGGCGGTCCCGACGGCGACCGAAGCCCGACCGGCCACCCCCACCGCCGCCCACGGCGGACCGAAGCCGGCGCCGGTGCCCGATCCGGCGGCGCAGATCGACGCCTTCTGGCGCCACATCCGCCTGAAGACGGCGGTCTACCTTGCCCACGCCCACGGCCTGCCGCGGCCGCAGGCCATGGAGGAAGCGCGCCGGGTGACGGCGGCGGTGCGGGCGGAAACGGCGGTGCCGGACCGCGAGAGCGCCCTCGCCCGCTGCCTGGAACACGCCGGTCGCCTGCTGGCCGAGGACGGCCGCCACCGGCCGGTGCCGCTGCCGGTCGCCGGCCTGCCCATGGACCCGCAGCCGCTGTCGCCGGTGCTGATCGCCCCCACCCCCGGCCTCGGCGCCGCCCGCCTGTGGGCCATGGTGCTGGCGGCCATGGTGGTCCCGGCCCTGGCGGCTGCCCTTGTCCTTATCTGACCCTGATCGTTCGGGAGTTGCCGTCATGGCCCGCCGCTCCGTCTTCGTCATCGGCGTGCTCGGCACCGCTGCCGCGCTGGTGGCCTCCTACACCCGCATCCTCTATGTCGACGGCCTCAGCCTGCTCGACATCGCGCTGATCGCCGTCTTCGTGCCGCTGGCGCTGTGGCTGGCGCAGTCGTTCTGGACGCTCGGCGCCGGCTTCCTGGTGCTGTTGTTCCGCGGCCCGCCGCCGGCCGAGGCGCCGGTGCCGCCGGTAACGGCCAAGGGGCCGACGGCGGTGGTGGTGCCGGTCTACAACGAGGAAGTGGGCCGCGTCTTCGCCGGCATCCAGGCCATGCGGCGCGATCTGGCGGCGCATGGCCTTGGCGATCACTTCCACATCCACGTGCTGTCCGACTCCACCCGCCCCGGCCCCTGGCTGTCGGAGGTGGACGCCTGGCGCGACCTCGCCGACCAGGCCGACGAGGCACGCGGCCTGCCCCCCGTCTACTATCGCCGCCGGCTGCAGAACCGCGAGCGCAAGTCGGGCAACATCGCCGATTTCGTGCGCCGCCACGGGCAGCTGTACGAGTACATGGTGGTGCTGGACGCCGACAGCATCATGACCGCCAGTTCCCTCGCCCGACTGGTGGCGCGCATGGAGGCCGACCCCAAGGCCGGTCTGGTGCAGGCGCCGCCGCGTCTGGCCCGCGGCGAGACCCTGTTCGCCCGCATCCTGCAGTTCGCCGGCGCCGTCTACGGCCCGCTGTCGGCCAGCGGCATCGCTTTCTGGGCGGCCGGCGAAGGCAATTACTGGGGCCACAACGCCATCATCCGCACCCGCGCCTTCTCCGACTGCTGCGGCCTGCCGGAACTGCCGGGCAGCGCCCCGCTGGGCGGCGAGATCCTCAGCCACGACTTCGTGGAAGCGGCGCTGCTGCGGCGCGGCGGCTGGAAAGTGCTGATCGCCGACGACATCGACGACACCCTGGAGGAACCGCCGCCGACCGTCGGCGACTTCGCCACCCGCGACCGCCGCTGGTGCCAGGGCAACCTGCAGCACGCCCGCCTGATCCCGGCGCGCGGCCTGCACTGGGTGAGCCGGCTGCACTTCTCGGTCGGCGTCATGTCCTACGTCAGTTCGGCGCTGTGGCTGGTGTTCCTGGTCCTGTCCGCCCTGCAGGCGTGGCAGCTGGCCCGCACGCCGGTCAGCTACTTCGCCGCCGGTCGGCCGTTCCCGCAGTGGCCGCTGGAGGTGCAGGGCGCCGCCCTGACGCTGCTGGCGGTGGCGCTCGGCCTGCTGCTGGTGCCGAAGCTGTTCGGCCTTGTCCTCACCCTGCGCGACGGCCGCCTGCGCCGCGCCCTCGGCGGCGGCTGGCGGGTGACGCTGGGGGTGCTGATCGAGACGCTCTACACCGCCCTGCTCGCCCCCATCATGATGCTGCTGCACTCGCTGGCGGTGTTCTCCACCGTGCTCGGCCGGGCGGTCGGCTGGTCGGCGCAGAACCGCAAGGCCGAGGACGGCGCCTTCGAGCAGGCGGTGGAACGCTGGCTGCCGTTCACCGCCATCGGCACCGCCGTCACCGCCGCCGCCTGGATCACCTCTCCCACCCTGGCGCTGTGGCTGTCGCCGGTGGAGGCCGGGCTGATCCTGGCGCCGGTGGTGGTGTGGCTGGGCGACAGCGGCCGCGTCGGCCTCGCCCTGAAGCGCGCCCGCCTGCTGCTGACGCGCGAGGAAACCCTGCCGCCGCCGGTGTTGCAGACCCTCGACACCCTGCTGGACGAGGACGCCGCCCGCACCCGGCCCGACCGCAACGCCCTGCTGGCCTGGACCGTGCTTGATGCCGACCGCCTGCGCGACCATCTGGACCTCCTGCCGCTGGCCGACCAGGAGTCGCGTGCAACCCCCGAACAGGCCGCCGCAGCGGCGCGCAAGCTGCGCTACCTGGGTCCGGCCGCTCTCGACGACAAGGAGGCGCTTGCCGTGCTTGAGAATGCCGAGGAACTGGTGGGGCTGCATGCCGCCTGCTGGGCCCGCTGGCTGGCCGGCGACTGGCCCGATGCCCCGCCGCTGCCGCCCCGTGCGGTGCCGCGCAAGCTGGCCGGATGACCCGGGCGTACCGCACCCCCGTCCGCCGCATCACCCTCGCCCTGACTGTCGTTGCCGCCGTCCTGCCCCTTGCGGCGCAGGCGGCGCCGGCAGTGGACGAGCGGGTTCGCGTGCGGCTGGACAGCGGCGAACTGCTCATCGGCCGCCTGCTGCGCGACTCGCCGGAGGAAATCGTCCTCGACTCCAGCCTGCTGGGCGAGGTCTCCATCCCCCGGCCACGGGTCGCCGCCATGGCCCCGGCATCGCCGCCCTCGCCCCGCCTGCCGCCGGAAACGGCGCCGCTGCCGCCGGTCGATCCCGCCCTGGCGCTGGAGCCCAAGCCGCCGGCCCCGGAGACTTCCACGGCCGCCCAGGACGAGCCGCTGCCGCTGACCGGCGAGCTGGCGGTCGGCCTGCGCCTGTTCGACGGCCGCAACGACCGCCGCGAGGTCTACCTCGACGGCGAGGCCTCGCTGGCCTGGGGCGACAACCGCCTGTCGCTGGACGCCAAGGTGGAGCGCGACCGCTACCGCGGCCAGCAGATCGAGGACAGCTTCCGCACCGCCCTGCGCCTGGACCTCGGCGTCGACGACCCGCCCACCATCTCGCCCATGATCCGCCTCAGCCGCAACGAGAGCGACGGCATCGCCCTGCGGCAGGAATATTCCGTGCTGGTGGGCGCCCCGGTCATCGACGAGGACGACGGCCGCTACCTGCGGCTGGAGGCCGGCCCGGTCTATTACCACGAGCGGCCGCTCGGCCATCTCGACTCCGAGATTTCGTCCGGCGCCGGTGTCTCCTGGGGAGTGAACTTCGCCTGGCCGCTGTTCGAGCGCCTGCGCTTCGTCCATGACCAGTCGGGCCTGCTGCCGGTCGCCTTCCAGGGGCGCGGCTCGCCATGGGTCGAAACCTCCACCGGCGTCCGCTACACCTTCCGCGACGGCCTGTTCCTGCGCGCCCTGTATGAAGTCAACTGGGACGGCGACACCCCCGCCGACGTCGACCCGCTGGAGCGGGTGTTGAGGGTGACGGTGGGGTATAGTTTTTAGAGTTTGTTTTTTGTCCCTTGTATGTCTTGCCCAGCGTCGGCAGTAAGCTGCGCGAGGCTGGTGAA
>NZ_BAAAEP010000087.1:0-10649 GCF_039523075.1 Caenispirillum bisanense | reverse complement strand
GGTTTCTACTCAACCAACCCCAAACTGTCAACCGGTTTTTTCGTCACCGTCGCGACCCTTGCCCGGGGGCAAAAACCGCATCAGGACCGGTGCGGGCTTGCCGCCCCGGTGGCCGAAACCTTGACGATTTTCCGGCTGTCCGACGTCGCCGCCGGAGGCCGCTTATCTAGTCCCCGGCGCGCCGGCCGTCAACCGAAAAAAGCGCGCCCTGGCGACGGCGCGGTCGGCCCCTCTTACGCACGCGCGGGCGTTAACCGGTTCTTCAAGGCTGGCGGCCTAGGGTGCGGTCATGAGCGCGCCCGCATCCGCCCCGGACCCGGCGCCGCGGCGGGCGCTGCTGCGCTTCGCGGCCAACCCTGATCCGGCGCTCGACTATATGGTCACCCTGACGGCCTCCCTGCACGACGGCAGCGGAGTCGAGATCCGTTTCGTGCCCGACACCCAAGTGCTGGACGCCGCCTGCCTTCCCCCCTACCTGGCCGAGCTGCCGGCCGCCGGGCCGGAGGCGCGGGCCGCCCTGGTGCTCGGCGACATGGCGAACGAGCTGCTGCCGCGCTGGCTGCGGGTCACCCTGTCGGCTGCCGGGCCGGCGGGCGTGCGGCATGTGGTGGTGATGGAAGAGCGCCAGCCGCGCTGGGACAATGCCGCCCTGCTCGCCCGGCTGGCCCCGCTGTGACGGACCCCGCCCCATGAGCCGCGCCGTCGCCGACCCCAAGGGGTTCTACCGCATCCTCGGGGTGGCGCCCGATGCCGACGGGACCGCCATCAAGGCGGCCTACCGCACCCGCGCCAAGGAACTGCACCCGGATCGCAACCCCTCCGCCCACGCCGCCGAGGCCTTCGCCAAGGTGAGCGAGGCCTACCAGGTGCTGAACGATCCGCGCCGCCGCGCCGCCTATGACCGGCTGGCCGAGCGGGTGCAGGCCGCCTACCGCTCCGCCGGCGCCCAGAGCCGTACCGCCGCCCCCAAGGCAGAGGCGCGGACGGCACCGCCGCCTCCCCCGCCGCCCCAACCTCCACCCCGTCCGCATGCCACCCGGCCGCACGGACGCACCGCCCAGGCGACCGGCGGCGACTCGGTGTGCCCCTGCGGCCGCTGCGGCAAGGTGACGGCGCAGCCGCGGCATATCATCTTCCGCCGGGTGAGCGGGCGGCTGCGGCAGGCGGTGGTCACCCCCATCGAGGGCGTGTTCTGCCGCCGCTGCGCCCAGGTCACCGCCGTCGCCGCCACCTATGCGTCGCTGCTGGGCGGCTGGTGGGCCTTCCCGCGCGGCCCGCTGGAGACGCTGCGCGCCGTGTGGATCAACCTGCGCGGCGGCGAAATGCCGGCCGACCGCAACTGCGCCCTGCTCATCAGCCAGGCGCGCGCCTTCCTGGCCCGCCACGAGACCGAGGTCGCCCGCGGCTGCGCCGAACAGGCCCACGCCTTCATCCGCGATGCCGCCGACCGGCGCGAGGTGGAGCACCTGCTCGGCCATATCCCGCGCGGCAGCCGCCGCCTGCGCGACCGCTGGCGCAGCCCCGGATGGGCGGCGCCGGTGCAGCTGCTGCCGCTGGCGGTGGTGATCGTCGCCGCCAGTCTGGCCGGACCGGGGCTCGGCAGCCTGCTGAGCCCGGCGCCGTCACGCCCCGCCGCCCCCTCCACCGCTCCCGGCGCTCCCGGCGCTGCCGCCCCCGCCGCCTCGCCCGACGCCGCCCTCAGCCGGCCGGAAGCCCTGCGGCCGGAGGTCGGGCGGCTCAATGTCATTGCGGTGGAGCATCTGGCGGTGCGCACCGGGCCGGGCATGGGCTACCGCGTCAGCGCCACCCTGGACAAGGGCGCCTCGGTGCTGGTCAACGAGCTGTCGCCGGATGGCCGCTGGGCACGGGTGCTGACGGCGGAAGGGGTGGCCGGTTTCGTCGCGGCGGACGGGCTGCGCCGCCGCACCTCCGCCGACAAGTAATCGCCGGCGCCGGCCGGCGTCAGAAGCCGCCGTCGCGGCGCTGCTGCTCGCGCCGGCGGTGCAGGGTGAGGCCGATCTCGTCCAGCATGGCCTGTTCCTTGCGGTCGCGCTCCAGCTTTTCCTGGCGGTCGCGGCTGGCCTGGGTGAGTTCGTAGGTCTTGAGGTCGAGGAAGGCCTCGGCCAGATCCTGCCGCGCCGCATCGATGCGCTGACGCACCTCCACCAGCGCCTGGGCGAGGGCGTCGCGGCGGCGGCTGTAGAGCTTCAGGTACTGGCCGAAGGCCATGGCGAGGGTGACGTCCTGCCGCGCCAGGGTCTGTTCGCGCAGCAGTTCCTCCTGCAGCAGCCGCTGGAAGCGCAGGATTTCCTCCTCCCGCTGCAGCAGCTGGCCGAGGGCGCGGCGCTTTTCGTCCACCGTCCACTTGTGCAGGCGGATGACGCCGTGCAGCCCCTTGGCCATGACGGTCGCCTAGCCCTCAGCCCTGCGGACCCGGCCCGCCGGGCGCGGCGCCGGGGGCGGTGTTGAGGATGTCCAGCAGCATGCCGTAGCCGTCTTCCAGCGACGTCTGTTCCTTCTTCCCCTGGGAGAGGAACTGTTCGATCAGCGGGTAATAGAAGATGGCTTCGTCCACCTCCGGGTTGGTGCCCTTGCGGTAGGCGCCGAGGCGGATCAGTTCCGCCATGTCTTCATAGGTGGAGAGCAGCCGCCGGGCCACCCGCACCAGCTGGTTCTCGTCGTCGCTGTTGCAGCCCGGCATGGTACGCGACACCGACCGCAGGATGTTGATGGCGGGGTAGCGGCCGCGCTCGGCGATGGTGCGTTCCAGCACGATGTGGCCGTCGAGGATGCCGCGCACGGCGTCGGAGATGGGCTCGTTGTGGTCGTCGCCTTCCACCAGCACGGTGAACAGGCCGGTGATGCTGCCCTGGCCGGGGCCGCCGGGGCCGGCGCGTTCCAGCAGCTTGGGCAGTTCGGCGAAGACGGTCGGGGTATAGCCCTTGGAGGCCGGCGGCTCCCCCGCCGACAGGCTGATCTCGCGCTGGGCCATGGCGAATCGCGTCACGGAATCCATCAGGCACAACACGTTGAGGCCCTGGTCGCGGAAGTATTCGGCCACCGCCAGGGTCATGTAGGCCGCCTGCCGGCGCATCAGCGGCGCCTCATCGGAGGTAGCGACCACCACCACCGATCGCGCCATGCCTTCCGGCCCCAGGTCGTCTTCGATGAACTCGCGGGCTTCGCGGCCGCGCTCGCCGATCAGGCCGCAGACGATGATGTCGGCCTGGGAATAGCGCGCCAGCATGGACAGCACCGAGCTTTTGCCGACGCCCGATCCGGCGAAGATGCCCATGCGCTGGCCGAGGCAGCAGGTGAGGAAGGTGTTGATGGCGCGGATGCCCACATCCAGCTTGCCGCCCACCCGCTGGCGCCCGTGGGCCGACGGCGGGGTGTTGCGGATGGGATAGGCGGCCTCGCCGGTGGGCAGCGGGCCGAGGCCGTCCACCGGCTCCCCCATGGCGTTGATGACCCGGCCGCGCCAGGCGGTGGTGGGGTAGACGGAGGGCTCGCCGTCCTGGATCTCCGCCCGCGCGCCCAGCGCCACGCCGCCCAGGTTGCTGAACGGCAGCAGCAGGGCACGCCCTTCGCGGAAGCCCACCACCTCGCACGGCACGGTGCGGCCGTCGCGGGCGTGGATGATGATGCGGTCGCCCACCGACACGCTGGTCTGGATGCCGCCCACTTCCACCAGCAGGCCCTGCACCGCCACCACTCTCCCAAAGATCCGAGTATCGGGCAGCCTTTCGATCTCGGTGAGGATGTTGCGAAGGTGGACGGTCACCTGTTATCACTCCGGCACGCCGAGAAAAGGGGCTGAACCCGCGAAACCGAGGGGGTACCTTCCGGCGTTTCCCACTACGATGGTTCGCCTGCGCAGGGCCGATAGTATGCCGGCCTGCGATTAACACGCGGTAAAGACTCCATTGCACCTGCTGCGCCGGAGTTTTATCGTTGATCTGGACTTCCCCCAACGAGGTAGGCGAAGACGCATGCGCGTACTGCTGGTCGAAGACGATCCTCATACGGCGAAGTCGGTGGAGCTGATGCTGCGCCGCGAGGGGTGGGTGGTGGACGCCACCGACCTTGGCGAAGACGGCCTGGAGATCGGCAAGCTCTACGACTACGACATCATCATCCTCGACCTCATGCTGCCCGACATGGACGGGCTGGAGGTCATTCGCCGGCTGCGTCAGGCGCAGGTGGAAACCCCGGTGCTCATCCTCTCCGGCCTGACCGAGCCGGAGAAGAAGATCAAGGGCCTCGGCTCCGGCGCCGACGACTACCTCACCAAGCCGTTCGATGCCGGTGAACTGGTGGCCCGCTGCCAGGCCATCGTGCGCCGCGCCAAGGGCCACGCCCAGTCGGTGGTCAAGGTCGGCCGGCTGGAGGTCAACCTGGATGCCCGCACCGTCGCCGTCGACAGCGAGCCGCTGCACCTGACCGGCAAGGAATACGGCACCCTGGAACTGCTGGCCCTGCGCAAGGGCTCCACCCTGACCAAGGAGCAGTTCCTCAACCACCTGTACGGCGGCATCGACGAGCCGGAACTGAAGATCATCGACGTCTTCATCTGCAAGCTGCGCAAGAAGCTCACCCAGGCCACCGGCGGCGAGAACTACATCGAAACCGTGTGGGGCCGCGGCTATGTGCTGCGCGAGCCGGCGGTGGCGGCCGGCACGGTGCGGGGCAACGGCGCCGGCACCGCCGTCGAAGCCGGCCCCCAGGCCGGGGCGCGCGCCTGACGGCACCGCGGCGGCGGCCGTGGCCGCAGCGACCACAGACTGACGACGGGGGAGGCTTCGGCCTCCCCCGTTTCCGTTTCCGCCCTCTCACGCCGATGTGATGCCCGCCCGTGCAGCCGCCGCGTGATCCGCCGGCGGCCGCACCCACGTAAGCTTGTGCGTCGCGACACCGAAACCCGGGCCCCATCCCCCACCGCCGGAGCACCCGGCCAGATGAGGATCGTACCATGACGCTGAGCACCGTCCTGCGCGCGGCCATGATCGCCGCCCCCCTCGCCCTGTTCGCCGCCCTGCCCGCCAAGGCGGCCGACATCGTCGACACCGCCGCCGGCAACCCGGACTTCGAAACGCTGGTGAAGGCGGTGACCGCCGCCGATCTGGTGGAGACCCTGAAGGACGAAGGTCCGTTCACCGTCTTCGCGCCCACCGACGACGCCTTCGCCGCGCTGCCGGCCGGCACCCTGGACGACCTGCTGAAGCCGGAGGCCAAGGAGCAGCTGACCGGCATCCTCACCTACCACGTGGTGGCGGGGCGCATCATGGCCGACGACATCGCCATGGGTGAAACGACGGTGGAAACGGTGAACGGCCAGTCGCTGACCGTGCAGAAGACCGCCGACGGCGTGACGGTGAACGGCGCCCGCGTCACCACCGCCGATGTCGCCGCCGACAACGGGGTGATCCACGTCATCGACGCGGTCGTACTGCCGTCTGGAGAAAGTTGAGGCGAAGGGCGGTCCATCCCCTGCCGCCCCGCCTGATGCGGCCTCCGCCCCGAATGCGGATCGCATCATCAGACCCGCCGCGAGCCCCCCGCGGCGGGTCTTTTTTCAGGCCTCAGCCGGCGACGCCCAGGGACGGGGCGTTGGCCGCCGCGCCCGGCTTGTTGACGGCATAGACGCCGCGCTGGCCGGGGATCGGCTTGAACTTGTCGGAAATGCCGAGCACCGTCTCGGCGCCGCCGAGGTAGAGCACGCCGTCATCGGCCAGCAGCTTCGACATGTTGTCGAGCACCATGGACTTGGTCGGCTGGTCGAAATAGATCAGCACGTTGCGGCAGAAGATGACGTCGAACTGGCCGAGCGCCTTGAGGTCGTGCAGCAGGTTCCATTCCTTGTACTGCACCATGGCGCGCAGGGCCGGGTCGATCTCCCACTGGTCGTCCTTCTTCTTGAAGTACTTGACCATGAGCTGGATCGGCAGGCCGCGCTGCACCTCGAACTGCGAATAGAGGCCGGCGCGCGCCTTCTGCAGGATCTCGCGGCTGATGTCGGTGCCGACGATCTCGGTGCGCCAGCCCTGCAGGCGGGCCGCGGCCTCCTTCAGGATGATGGCGAGCGAGTAGGGCTCCTGCCCCGACGAGGCGGCGGCGCACCAGACGCGGAAGCTTTTCTTCGTCGCGCGGGTTTTGATGAGGTTCGGCAGCACCACGTCGCGGAACTGTTCGAACGGCTTCATGTCGCGGAAGAAGAACGACTCGTTGGTCGTCATCGCCTCGGTCACGTCGCCGGCTAGCGCTTCGTCGCGCCGGCGCAGCTGCGCCACCAGGTCTTCCAGGCCCTTGAAGCCGCGCTTGCGGGCCACCGGCATCAGACGGCTTTCCAGCAGGTACGACTTGTCCTTGGTGAGGACCAGGCCGGACCGCGTCTTCAGCATCTGCGCGACGAAATCGAAGTCTTCGGGCTTCATGTCACACCCGCCTGTTGGCGAACTTGTGAATGTAGGGTGCGACGTCGGGCAGCGGCAGAACGGCGCTGCACACGCCGGCCTGGGCGGTGGCGCCCGGCATGCCCCACACCACGCTGGTCGCCTCGTCCTGGGCGATCACCGTGCCGCCGGCATCGGCGATGACCTTGCCGCCGCGCGCCCCGTCCGCCCCCATGCCGGTCAGCACCACCGCGAGCACGCGGCGACCGTAGACCTTGGCGATGGACCGGAACATCGGGTCGACCGACGGGCGGCAGAAGTTTTCCGGCGCGTCCTGGGTCAGGCGCAGCACGCGGTCGGTGCCGCGGGTGTCCACCAGCATGTGCCAGTCGCCGGGGGCGATGTAGACACGGCCGGGCTGGATCACCTCTCCATTCTCCCCTTCCTTGGCCTGCAGGCCGGCCAGGCGGGTGATGTGTTCGGCCAGGATGGTGGTGAAGGTGGCCGGCATGTGCTGGGTGATGAGGATCGGCTGCGTCACCCCGCCCAGCTTCTTGATGCCGCCAAGCACCGTGAACAGCGCCTGCGGGCCGCCGGTGGAGGAGCCGATGGCGATGATGTCGGGGCGTTCGTTGCCGGCCTGCCGCAGCTGGATCTGGGCCGCCGCCTGATGCAGCGACGGAACCCGGCCGGGCGCGGCGGCGGCGGCGGCGGCCGCCGGCGGGGCGGCCGACGAAGGCGCGGCCGGGCGCGGCGCCACGCGCGCGACGCCGCCGGAGGCGCGGCGGGCGGCAGCGCCCAGCACCTTCACCTTCTCGATCAGTTCCTGCTTGAAGTCGGCCCCGCCGGTCAGCTCGCGCGACGACGACGGCTTGGTGACGTATTCCGAGGCGCCGGCTTCCAGCGCCTTCAGGCTGATCTCGGCATTGCGCAGGGTGAGCGTCGAGGACATGACGATCTTCACGCCCGGCGCCTTCTTCAGCAGCAGCGGCAGGGCGGTGATGCCGTCCATCACCGGCATCTCGATGTCGAGCACGATCACCTCGACGTCGTGGCGGTCAAGCGCCTGCACGGCGGCCTGCCCGTTGCCGACGGAGGCGATCACCGAAATGGCCGGGTCGCTTTCCAGGATTCGGGTTTCAAGCCCGCGCACGACGGCCGAATCGTCCACCACCATGACTCGGTAAGGCTCTGACCCCGTACCCGACGACCGCGCTGTTCCGGCACCCTGGCTGAACGACAATGGAAGAACTCCCCCCCGAAAAACCGTGTTGTTCAGTCCTGCTCGAACAGGCCGACCTGGGCGAACTTCGCCTGCAGGATCTCGCTGTCGAACGGCTTCATGATGTATTCGTTGGCGCCGGCCTCGATGGCCTCCTGGATGTGCTCGATGTCGTTCTCGGTGGTGCAGAAGACCACCACCGGATGATCACCGCCAGGCAGCTGGCGCAGGGCCCGCAGGAAATCGATGCCGTTCATCACCGGCATGTTCCAGTCGAGCAGGACGGCATCGGGCATGTTGGCCTTGCAGGAGTCGAGCGCCTGCTGGCCATCTTCCGCCTCGGCCGTGGTGAACTGCAGCTCCGTCAGGATCTTCTTCGCAACCATGCGAATGACCTTGGAGTCGTCGACGATCAGACAAGACTTCATGCCAGCACTTTCACCCCTGCATGGTCGCGGACGGTCCCGGCGGGCCGCCGGACGGTGGCGGATGTCGAGACTTAAATCTTACAACCCCAGGCCCGTCAAGGAGAACGCCCCGGTCCTCCGCCGCACCCGCGGTCCAGGTTCCACGTGCTTCGGATGGCATCCCCCACGCCGCCCGCAAAACCGGAGGCATCATAAGGAAAATCTGCTGGATCTCGCAACCGCCGGATGAGGGTGGACAGGCGGAATCCTCATCCGGCGGCAGCGGGGGTCACACCCGGCCCGACAGGGTCGACTTCAACGTCTCCAGCAGGGCGTCGCGGTCGAACTTGGTGACGTAGTCATCGAAGCCCACTTCACGGCCGCGTTCGAAGTCGCGCTGGGTGGCGTGGCTCGACAGGGCGACCAGCGGCGTCTTGCCCCAGCGGGCATCGGCGCGGACGGAGGCGGCGAAGTGGAAGCCGTCCATGCCCGGCATCTCGATGTCGCTGATGATGGCGTCGAACTCCAGCCCCTGGTCGCGCATGGCGAGCGCCCGGTCGGCGCTGTCCACGGCGGTGACGTTGTAGCCCGCCACCGACAGCAGCGGCGTCAGCAGGTTGCGGAAGAACGGGCTGTCATCGACCAGCAGCACCCGCTTCTTGCCCTTTTCCAGCGTCGGGGCCGATTCGTCGGGGTTGCCGAACCAGTCGCCGAAGGCCTGGGTGAGGTAGTAGCCGGTGTCGATGACGTCGGTCGCCTTGTCGCCGATGATGGCGGTGCCGATGACACCGGCCTTGTCGGCCTTCAGTTCCACCTTCAGGCGGTCCTCGACGATGTCGACGATCTCGTCCACCACCAGGCCCATGCTGCGGTCGCGGTCGGAGAACACCAGCACCGGCTGGCGGCCCTCGCTCGGCATCTCGTAGCGCTCGTTGACCATCACCAGCGGCATCAGCTGGCCGCGGTACTGCACCACCGGACGGCCGTAGGAGTGTTCGATGGTCGAGCAGTCGATCTCTTCCAGGCGCGCCACCAGGGCCAGCGGCACCGCCTTGAGGTCCTTGCCGCCGGCGCGGAACACCAGCAGCGAGGTCTTCTCGTCGGAGTGGGTGTCGTGCGACGACTGGGTGTCGGTCGCCTGGTTGGTGCCCATGGTGATCTCGCCCGTGGCGGTCGCGATGCCGTTGGGATCGAGGATCATGATCACCGAGCCGTCGCCCAGGATGGTGTTGCCCGAGAACATGCTGATGTGGCGCAGGATCGGGGCCACCGGCTTGACGACGATTTCCTCGGTGTCGAACACGCGGTCGACGATGATGCCGAAGGTATAGGTGCCGACCTGGGCGACAACGATGAAGGTTTCCATCGTCTCGTCGGTGCTCGCCACCGTGGCGGCGGAGCCGTTGCCCTTCAGCGCCTTGCCGGTGCGGCCGCCGGAGACCGGGCCGCCGTCGTCGTTGGAGATCAGCCCTTCCACTTCCTCGTGCACCGAGGTGCGGCGCAGCTTCAGCAGGTTGGCGAGGCTGACCAGCGGCAGCAGGCGGTCGCGCAGGCGCAGCACCGGGGCGTTCGAGATCATCTCGATGCCGGTTTCGCTGTTCTTGGTCACGCGCACCAGCTCAAGCACGCTGATCTGCGGGATGGCGAAGCGTTCGCCGGCGCATTCGACGATCAGGGCCGATACGATGGCCAGCGTCAGCGGGATCTTGATGGTGAAGGTGGAGCCGCGGCCCCACTGGGTCTTCAGCTCGATGGTGCCGCCGATCTTCTCGATGTTGGTGCGCACCACGTCCATGCCGACGCCGCGGCCGGACACGCTGGTCACCTTCTCGGCGGTGGACAGGCCGGCCTTGAAGATGAACTGGGCGATCTGCTGGTCGGACATGTTGTCCAGCTCCGCCTCCGAGGCGAGGCCGTTCATGATCGCCTTCTCGCGGATCTTCTGCAGGTTCAGGCCGCGGCCGTCGTCGGAGATCTCGATGATGATGTGACCGCCTTCGTGATAGGCGTTCAGCTTCACGATGCCCACTTCCGGCTTGCCGGCGGCCAGGCGGCCCTCGGCGTCCTCCAGCCCGTGGTCGGCGGAGTTGCGGACCATGTGGGTGAGCGGGTCCTTGATCAGTTCCAGCACCTGGCGGTCGAGTTCGGTCTCGGCGCCGAACATCTGCAGGTCGATCTTCTTGCCCATTTCCACCGACAGGTCGCGCACGATGCGCGGCAGCTTGGCCCAGGCGTTGCCGATGGGCTGCATGCGCGTCTTCATGACGCCTTCCTGCAGGTCGGTGGTGATGTGGCTGAGGCGCTGCAGCGGCGCGGCGAATTCGCTGTCGTCGCGGCCGCGCACCATCTGCAGCAGCTGGTTGCGGGTCAGCACCAGCTCCGACACCAGGGTCATCAGGTTTTCAAGCAGCTCCACGTTGACGCGGATGGACTGCGAGGCGACGGAGCTTTCCGCCGGCTTCTTGTCGCCGCCGGCGGCACCGCCGCCCGCCGCGGCGGGGGCCTCGGCCTTGGCGGGCGTCTTGGCGACGGGAGCCGGCGGCTGCGGCGCCGCGGCCGGCACCGGCGCCTGGGCGGCGGCCGGCGCGGTGGCGGCGGCCTTGGCGGGCTCGCGCTCCATCTCCGCGG
>NZ_BAAAEP010000086.1:0-10781 GCF_039523075.1 Caenispirillum bisanense | reverse complement strand
GGGCCGGGGCGGCCGTGGGCAGCAGGGCCGCCGGGGCCGCCGGGAGCGGCAGGGCCGGCACCGGGCGGGCGCGGCGGACCGGGCGGGCCGGGCGGACGGGCGGGACCGGCCATGGCTCAGACCTCCTGGTTCTGCAGCAGGGTGCGCATCACGGCGTCGGCGATGCCGATGCCGCCGTTCTTGGAGATTTCCTTGCCGTACTGGTCCACCAGCACCGACCGCCACATGTCTTCGCCGGCGCCGCCGCCGAAGTCCGGGTTGGTCTCGATGCCGGAGAACATGTGCTGCAGCATCTGGCCGATGAACATGGCCTCGAACTCCTCCGCCGCCTTGCGGGCCTGCTCGACGGTGCGCGCCGAGCCGGGCTTGGGGGAGCGGGTGGTGCTCTGGTTGAGCAGTTCGTAGGGGCTCTGCCCCAGGGCCGTGGGTCCGGTCATCACATCACCTCGATCTCGGCCTGCAGGGCGCCGGCCGCCTTGATGGCCTGGAGAATGCTTATCATGTCCCGCGGCCCGATGCCGAGGGCGTTGAGGCCGTTCACCAGTTCCTGCAGGCTGACGCCGCCGTCCAGCACGCTCAGCTTGCTGTCGCTGTCCTCGTCCACCTGAATGTCGGTGCGCGGCACCACCACGGTCTGGCCGCCCTCGGAGAAGGGGGCGGGCTGGCTGACCTGCGGCGTTTCGGTGACGCGGATGGTCAGGTTGCCCTGGGCGATGGCAACGCGCGACACCCGCACGTTGTCGCCGATGACGATGGTGCCGGTGTTCTCGTCGATCACCACGCGGGCCAGCTGGTCGGGCTCGACGCGCAGCTGCTCGATATCGGTCAGCAGGCCGATCACCTCCATGCCGCGCGGCACCACCACCTGCACGGTGGCGGGGTCGGTGGGCTGCGCCGCCGGGGTGCCGAGGTAGGCATTGATGGCCTGGGCGATGCGGCGGGCGGTGGTGAAGTCCGGGTTGCGCAGGGCGACCTTCACCTGGTCGAGGCTGCGCAGATCGAAGGGGATCTCGCGTTCCACCAGGGCGCCGTTGGGGATGCGGCCGGCGGTCGGCACGCCCTTGGTCACGGTGGCGGCCTGGCCCTGGGCCTTGAAGCCGCCCACCTGCACCTGGCCCTGGCTGACGGCATAGACCTCGCCGTCGGCGCCCATCAGCGGCGTCACCAGCAGGGTGCCGCCCAGCAGGCTCTTGGCGTCGCCGAGGGCGCTGATGGTGACGTCGATGCGGCTGCCCTGGCGGGCGAAGGGCGGCAGCTCGGCCGTGACCATCACCGCCGCCACGTTCTTCGGTTCCAGCTCGGCGCCGCGGGTGTTGACGCCCAGGCGTTCCAGCATGCTGATGAGGGATTCGCGGGTGAACGGCATCTTCTTGATGTCGTCGCCGCTGCCGTCCAGGCCGACCACCAGGCCGTAGCCCACCAGCAGGTTGTTGCGCACGCCTTCGAAGTCGGCGATGTCCTTGATGCGCGACGCCTGGGCGGCGGCCGGCGGAACCGCCCACACGGCGGCCAGCGCCACCACCGCCAGCAGGGCGGACAGGCGGGCCAGGACGCGGCTCAGGCGGGGGAGGGCGCGGCAGATGCTGGTCACGGCGGTCTGTGTCCTCTGTTCGTCGCCGCCCCCTCCGGACGGGGACGGCAGCGAGTCTCCATGCGAACGCCATGCCAGCCGCAAGGGGCGGCAGGCGGGGCGGGGGCGTGGTCCGGCGGGGCAGGGCGGCGCGGCACTGGGCAAACATTGCCGACCCTCTGCACCCGATTTTCCCTTTCGTCCCGCGATGGGTCGCCCTAGAATCTAGTCGGGTGACATTAACGTACGGTTGACGCGGATGAAGATTTCCGGCGTGGGTCCGGGCGGAGCACCGCAGACCCGCCGCACCGAGAAGTCGGGCAAGGAGAAGAGCGCCGAGTTCGCCCGGGCGCTGCGCCGCTTCACGGATGAAGCGCGGGCCGATGACTCGCGCCCGGTGGATGCGCCGTCCAACCTCGGCGGCCTCGACAGCCTGCTTGCCCTGCAGATGGTCGACAGCGCCGGCGACGCGCTCGACAGTCCCGCGAAGCGCAAG
Source organism: Caenispirillum bisanense (assembly GCF_039523075.1). NCBI lineage: Bacteria > Pseudomonadati > Pseudomonadota > Alphaproteobacteria > Rhodospirillales > Novispirillaceae > Caenispirillum > Caenispirillum bisanense. The sequence goes on along the minus strand of NZ_BAAAEP010000086.1, from coordinate 8,715 downwards.
GCCATCGTGCAGCGCGGCGAGGATATCCTCGACCGTCTGGAGGAACTGCGCGTCGGGCTGCTGCTCGGCTCCATCCCCAAGGAACGGCTGGCCTCCCTGGCCCAGCTGGTGCGCGACCGCCGCGAAACGGCGCAGGACCCCCAGCTCGGCGCCCTGCTCGACGAGATCGAGCTGCGCGCGGAAGTGGAACTGGCCAAGCTGTCGCGGCGCTGAGCCGCAGCGTCCCGCCCCCCGCCGGTACCGCAAAGACGGCAGGCCAAATGGGTGCTTGCTCCCTGCATCGCGTGCCGATATACATCCCCCACCGCGACTTTATAACGAACAGGGTAGAACAGGCATGACCGTCACGCTTCCGCCCGACTACCGACCGTCGGACGACGAGCCGTTCATGAACGAGCGCCAGCGGGAGTACTTCCGGCAGAAGCTGCTCAAGTGGCGCCAGGAACTGCTGCGCGAAGCCGAAGAGACCCTGGAGCACCTGCAGGAAGGCGGTTTGCAGGAACCCGACCTGGCCGACCGGGCGTCGGCGGAAATGGACCGGGCCCTGGAACTGCGCACCCGCGACCGTGCCCGCAAGCTCATCGCCAAGATCGACGCCGCCATCCAGCGGGTCGAGGACGGCACCTACGGCTACTGCGAGGAAACGCACGAGCCGATCAGCCTGAAGCGGCTGGAGGCGCGGCCCATCGCCACCCTGTCCATCGAGGCGCAGGAGCGGCACGAGCGCATGGAACGCACCCACCGCACCGACTGACCCCGGCCCCAGGTCCGGGACAAGGTTGCAACGCCGGCCTCTCCGCAGGGAGGGGCCGGCGTTTTTCATGGCTCCGCCCGGTCCTGGCGCAGGGTTGCCCGCGCCCGGCCGACGACGGCGCGGCTGACGGCGGCGAGCGTGCTGCTGGCCATGCGGCTGCGCTGCCAGTAGAGCGGCACGTCCAGGGGCAGGTCGGCGTTCAGGGCCACCAGCCGGCCGTCGCGCAGGTGGGGGGCGACCAGCATCTCCGGGTTCATGCCCCAGCCGAGGCCGGCGACGGCGGCATCGACGAAGGCCTGCGACGACGGCAACCAGTGGGTCGGCGCCGGTATGTCGCGGCCGACCGCCCGATGGGTCCACAGGCTCTGCAGGCGGTCCTTGCTGTTGAAAGTCAGGCGCGGGGCGCGGGCCAGGGCGGCGGCATCGACGCCGGCCGGGAACCAGCGGTCGACGAAGGCCGGGCTGGCGGTGGCGACATAGCGCAACGACCCCAGCGGCACGATGTCGCAGCCCTGCACCGCGCGGGCGCTGCCGGTCACCGCCGCCAGCACCTCGCCGCGGCGCAGCCAGTCGGCGCTGTGGTCCTGGTCGTCGAGCACCAGGTCGAACAGGCAGTCGCCGGCCTCGGCCATGGCGGCGACCAGCCAGGTGGCGAGGCTGTCAGCATTGGCGGCGATGCGCACCGTCACCGGCGGGACGCCGTCGCGGGTGCCGGGCAGGTCGGCGCGCAGCTCGCTTTCCAGCAGCGACACCTGCTCCACATGCTGGCACAGCCGCCGCCCCGCCGCCGTGCCGGTGCAGGGGGCACCGCGGACCACCAGGATCGTCCCCAGGCGCTCCTCCAGCAACTTCACCCGCTGCGACACCGCGCTGGGCGTGACGTGCAGCTGCTGCGCCGCCCGCTCGAAGCTGCCGGTGCGGATGACGGCCGCCAGCGCGGCGAGCAAGGCGTAATCCAGCACGGTTCAGTTTTCCTTAATCGGCTGTAGATCGTTTAAGGATGCTAAGGCTGCGGGCCATGTTAGGGAAGGGCGTCTCCGCCACCACCGACGAGGGCCGCCATGGCGTCCGCCTTTCTTCCCGGCTTCCTGCTGGGGCTCAGCCTGATCGTCGCCATCGGCGCCCAGAACGCCTTCGTGCTTCGCCAGGGACTGCGGCGCGAGCATGTGCTGGCGGTGTGCCTGACCTGCGCCCTGTCCGATGCCGTGCTCATTGCCGCCGGCGTGGCCGGTTTCGGCGCCGCCGCGGCCTGGGTGCCGTGGCTGGAGCTGGCGATGCGCTACGCCGGCGCCGCCTTCCTGGTCGTCTACGGCCTGCGCAGCCTGCGCTCGGCGTTGCGGGCGGGCGGCGGCGCGCTGACCCCGACGACGGCGACGTCGCCCGCCGCCGGGCTGCGGCCGACGGTGGCCACCTGCCTCGCCCTGACGTGGCTGAACCCGCACGTCTACCTGGATACGGTGGTGCTGCTGGGCTCCATCGCCGCCCCGTTCGGCGCCGCCCGGGGGTGGTTCGGGCTGGGGGCGGTGACGGCGTCGTTCCTGTTCTTCTTCGCCCTCGGCTACGGCGCCCGCCTGCTGCGGCCGCTGTTCGGGCGGCCGGGGGCGTGGCGGGTGCTGGATGCCGGCATCGGCGTGGTGATGTGCGCCATAGCGGCCTCGCTGGTGGCCTGAAACGCAGCAGGGCCGGACGCGCGGTGCGCTTCCGGCCCTGTGGCATTGCCGATGGCGGCTCCGATCAGAACGGGAAGATGATGTCGAACACCTGCTGGCCGTAGCGCGGCTGCTGGACGTCGGAGATGGTGCCGCGGCCGCCGTAGGAGATGCGCGCCTCGGCGATCTTGTCGACGGTGATGGCGTTGGCGGAGCTGATGTCCTGCGGCCGCACCACGCCGGTGACGGCCAGTTCGCGCAGTTCGTTGTTCACCCGCACTTCCTGCCGCCCGGCCACCACCAGGTTGCCGTTGGGCAGGCGCTGCAGCACCACGGCCGCCAGCTTGACGTTCACCGTCTCGCTGCGGCGGATGCTGCCGGCGCCGGTGGAGCTGGAGTCGCTTTCCGCCGACACCAGGTTGGACGGATCGACCGCATTGGGCAGCAGGTTGTCGAGCTGGCTCTCGAAGCCGAGGAAGCCGGGCAGGCCGGCGCTCTCGCTGGCGCCGCGGGAGCGCGAGGTGGCGTTGGACAGGTTCGCCCGCTCGTTCTCGATGTTGATGACGACGGTCAGGATGTCGCCGACGTCGGTGGCGCGCTGGTCCTCGAAGAAGGCGCGGGCGCCCGGCCGCCACAGGCTGTTGACGTTGGCCTCCGCCCGCTGCGGCGTCGGCATGGGCATGCTCACCGGGCGGTAGTTGCGGTCTTCCATCGGGTTTTCGATGTGGGACATGCGCGGCGCGCTGCCCACCTCCGACAGGCGCTGCCCGGCATTGCAGGCAGTGAGCGTCGCCGCCGCGACACCAAGGGCGGCCAGACGGAACAGGGGACGGGCGGCGGAACGCTGGGTCATCGTGCTCTCTCCGGGTGGTCCTCGGGCGCGCCGGGGTCAGCGGCTCGGCGGCGGCGGACCGACATGCACCGTCACCAGATTGCGGTCGGTGATGATGGCGGTTACGGTCTGGTTGCTTTGCAAATTCTGGACCCGAACCTGATCGCCCATGCCGCCGTGGTCCAGCGCCCGGCCCTGGGCGGTCAGCTGCATGTAGGGCGTCTTGTAGATCATGGTGATGATCGCGCCCTTGTCGATCAGCCGCGGCCGTTCGATCTCGTGGTCGTGGACGGCGGCGCCGGCCTGGACGAAGCGGCGCGGCGTGCGGCCGATCAGCTGCTCCGGGTCCATGATGGTGTCGCGCTTCAGCTGGTCGACGCGCACGGTCATCCAGGTGATGTCGTTGGGGCCCACCAGCTCGCCGCGGCCGACGCTGCGCACCAGCACCGGCACCGCGGTGGTCAGGTGGACGCGGCCGCCGATGCGCTGGCGCTGGGCCGACGGCGACCCGGCGGGGATCTCCACCAGCGCCGTGAAGCGCTGGGTGGTGGCGTTGTAATCCAGGTCGAGCACGCCGACCGCCGATGCGGTGCCGGCGGCGATGGGCACGGCGTTGTCGGGCGAACTGAGCACGATGTCGGCCTGCGGCGACACGCCTTCGTCCACCAGATGGGGGCGCAGGGCCTCCAGGATGTCGCGGCGGCCGATGATCTGGGTGTCGCGGGCGGCGGTGACCCGCACGTGCGGATTGTCCGGCTGCCACTGCAGGCCGTGCTGGCGGGCGAGGGCGGCCAGCTGCTCGGCGGGGAAGACGATCTGGTCGCCGGGGCGCGGGGCGGGGCCGATCACCGCATCCAGCGCCGGCGGCACGCCCTCGAACAGGTCGGACAGGCGGATGTAGCCGCCGCTGATCAGCGCCGTCGGGCGCGGCAGCACCGGCCCCTGGCTGTCGATGTCGAGCGCGGCGGCGTTGTCGCGGTCGTTGAGGGCGAGCGGCGTGCTCAGCCCGGACGGCCCGGCCGCCGGCGCGTCGGCGGCCAGCACCGCCGCCGCCGCCAGGGCGGCGGCGAGCGCGAGGCTGCATACGACGGCAATGCGCGACATGGGCCCGGTCTCCGTGACATCACGTTCCGGGGCGTTATAACCCGGCAAATCTTACCGAACGCTTTACCCCGAACGGTGGGCAAGCTTTGCCCATCGGCATGGTCGTGCGCCGCCGCGGCCGGAACCGGCGGCGGCGGGGCGACGGGACGGAGGCGATGGTGGCGGGCGGAGCCGGCGCCAGGGTGGCGCGGGCTGCCGCCGTCGCGGCTTACTTCAGCTGGTTGACCGTCGCCATCATCTCGTCGGAGGTCTTGATGGCCTTGGAGTTCATCTCGTAGGCGCGCTGGGCGGAGATCAGGTCGGTGATTTCCGACACCACGTTGACGTTGGAGTTTTCGACGAAGCCCTGCATCACGGCGCCGTAGCCGGGGGTGCCGGGGGCGGCGACGTTGGGGGCGCCGGAGCCCGGGGTTTCCAGGAACAGGTTCTTGCCGATGGCTTCCAGGCCGGCTTCGTTGGCGAAGGTCGCCAGGGTGATCTGGCCGACGTTCTGCGGCTGCGGCTGGCCGTCCAGCTTCACCAGCACCTCGCCGGAGGCATTGACGGTGACGCCCACCGCTTCCAGCGGAATGTTGATGCCGGGCATGACGGTGTAGCCCTCGTGGGTCACCAGGGTGCCGTTGGGATCAAGCTGGAACGAGCCGTCGCGGGTGTAGCTGGTTTCGCCGTTGGGCAGCTGCACCTGGAAGTAGCCCTTGCCGTTGATGGCCAGGTCGAAGGTGTTCTCGGTGTGGTTCAGGGAGCCCTGCTCGCTGATGCGATAGACCGCCGCGGTGCGCACGCCGAGACCCAGCTGAACGCCGGCCGGGATGATGGTGCCCTGGTCCGACGAGGCGGAGCCGGCACGGATCATGTTCTGGTACAGCAGATCGTTGAACTCCGCCCGCCGACGCGCGTAGGCGGTGGTGTTCATGTTGGCGATGTTGTTGGAGATGACCTCCACGTTCGTCTGCTGGGCCAGCATGCCGGTGGCGGCGATGTTCAGCGAGCGCATGATCCTCGTCCTTTTCGCTTTTCTTTTCTTCTACGGCTGCCGGTCAGATCTGACCGCGGAAGGTTTCCATGGCGCGGCGCTGCCGCTCATGTTCGCCTTCGATCATCTTCTGGGCGTTCTGGTAGCTGCGGTTGATCTCGATCATCTGGGTCATCTCGACCACCGCATTGACGTTGGAGCCTTCCAGCACGCCCTGGTGGACCTTGGGGGTGGCCACCTCCTGGGGGTCCTGGTCGGTGTAGAACAGGCTGCCGGCTTCCTTGCGCATGTTCTGGGTGTCGTCGAAGGTGACGACGCGCAGGCGGCCGAGGACGGCGTTCTCGGTGGAGATGGTGCCGTCTTCCGAGATGTTGATGACCGCTTCGTTGGGGGCGATGAAGAACGGCTCGCCGGTGGTCGACAGCACCGGGTTGCCGTTGGCGCCGACGATCTGGCCGTTCTCGTTCAGGCGGAAGTGGCCGTTGCGGGTGTACATGGGGCCGGCGGCGGTCTCGACGACGAAGAAGCCTTCGCCGGAAATGGCCACGTCCAGCTGGTTGTTGGTGGCGGTCCAGGCGCCTTCGCTCATGTTGCGGGCGATGCCGATGTCGCGCGGGAAGATGATCCGTTCCTTGAAGGCGCTGTCGCTGTTCAGGCTGCGGGTCAGGTACTCGGTGAACATCAGCTCCTCGGCCTTGTAGCCGGGCGTGTTCATGTTGGCGATGTTGTTCGCCGCCACGTCAAGCCGCCGCCACAGGGCGTTCTGATGAGCAAGAGCGATGTAACCCGAGTTTTCCATGATCTTCCACTCGTCAACGGGGACAGGTGAACCGTCGGCCCATCCCGATGCATCTGCCGTGCCAGTTCGTCGGATGCGGCGGAGGCGGCGGTTTTCCTGCCGCCGCGGTGGCGGCCGCCGGTGGCCGGGGCAGCGGCGGCACCGCTTGCCGGGCAAGAACTGCCGGGGCGGCGGCCGAAGGGGGTGGGGGTCAACCTATTGTTAACTTCGCGGCGCTAGGGTATCCCGCAGTGAGACGGCCGCCCGACCAGTCTTCCCGCCCGCGCGGGAAGCGGCGGGCGGTCACCGTGATGAGCAGGGGCTGCGTGGGGATCGCCGCTGGGCGGTTCCGGCCGAAGGGAGAGCCATGGCCGAGGATCTCGAGGAAGATTTCGAGGAAGACGCCGACGAAGGTGGTGGCGGAAAGAAGAAGGGCAAGAAGAAACTTCTTCTGATGGTCGTGCTGCCGCTGCTGCTGGTGGTCGGTGCCCTGGCCGGTGCCTACTTCGCCGGGCTGGCGGACCCGCTGCTGGGCCGCGGGTCGTCCGAGGCGGTGGCCGAGGCGCCGGCGGCGTCGGCGACGCCCCAGGCCGGCGTGCCGGTCAGCGCGGCGGTCTTCTACGATCTGCCCGAAATGCTGGTGGACATCAACTCCACCGGCGGCCGCAAGCGTACTTTCATGAAGCTGCGCGTGGCGCTGGAACTGGGCAGCTCGGCCGACACCCCGCAGGTGGACGCCATGTTGCCGCGGGTGATCGACCAGTTCCAGGTCTACCTGCGCGAGCTGCGGGTCGAGGACCTGCAGGGCGCGGAGGGCATGTACCGCCTGCGCGAAGAGCTGCTGGCGCGTGTCAATGCCGCGGTGCGCCCCGCCAAGGTCAACGACGTGCTGTTCAAGGAAATGCTGATCCAGTAAGGCGCGCGCCGCTGCGCACCCCTGGCATTCCGGCGAAAGGTTTCGGTCCATGGTTCCTGCCGACAACGATCCGCAGCGCGAGGTCTCGCAAGAGGACGAAGAAGCCCTCATGCGCGAATGGGAAGCCATGGCTGGCGGCGGTGGCGACGATGCGGGCGGCGGCGGCGGTGGCGACGGCGATGATGCCGATGCCATGGCCGCCGAGTGGGAGGCGATGCTCGGCGCCTCCGACGGCGGCGGCGGCGACAGCGGCGGCGGCGGCAGCGGCCGCGAGAGCACCCGCGTCCTCAACCAGGACGAAATCGACAGCCTGCTCGGCTTCGACGAGACCGACGACGAGCGGCAGGAAAAGTCGGGCATCCAGGCCATCCTCAACTCGGCCCTGGTGTCCTACGAACGTCTGCCCATGCTGGAGGTGGTGTTCGACCGCCTGGTCCGCATGATGTCGACGTCCCTGCGCAACTTCACGTCCGACAACGTCGAAGTCTCGCTCGACAACATCCTGTCCCTGCGCTTCGGCGACTACCTCAACTCCATCCCGCTGCCGGCCATGCTGACCGTGTTCAAGGCGGAGGAGTGGGACAACTACGGCCTGATGACCGTCGACAGCGCCATGATCTACTCGATCGTGGACGTGCTGCTCGGCGGGCGCCGCGGCACGGCGGCCATGCGCGTGGAAGGCCGCCCCTACACCACCATCGAGCGCAACCTGGTGGAGCGCATGATCCACGTGGTGCTGGCGGACCTGTCGGCGGCCTTCGATCCGCTGTCGCCGGTGACCTTCCGCTTCGACCGCCTGGAAACCAACCCGCGCTTCGCCACCATCTCGCGGCCCTCCAACGCCGCCATCGTCGCCAAGCTGCGCATCGACATGGAAGACCGCGGCGGCCGGCTGGAGCTGCTGCTGCCCTATGCCACCCTCGAACCCGTGCGCGAGCTGCTGTTGCAGATGTTCATGGGCGAGAAGTTCGGCCGTGACTCCATCTGGGAAACTCACCTGGCCGAGGAAATGTGGTTCACCGAAGTCGATCTTGAAGCCGTGCTCGACGAACAGTGGATGGGCCTGCGCGACATACTGAATCTTAAGGTCGGCAGCCGTATCATGCTGAACGCGACGCCCGACAGCCCGATCCTCATGCGCTGCGGCGACGTCCCCATGTTTTCCGGCCGGATGGGCCGGAAGGGTGGCAACATCGCGATCCGCCTCGACAAGAAGGTCAAGCGGCAGACGATGGGCTGACGGAGACGCCCCGAGATGGACCTCAAACTGATCCTCGACATCGTCGTCGTGCTGCTGTTGATCCCGACCATCGTGTTCGCGGTGATCCTCAACAACCGGCTCGGTGTCCTGCGCAAGAACCGCGACGAACTCGCCCGCCTCATCGCCCACTTCAACGAGGCGACGGTGCGGGCGGAAAGCGGCATTCCGCGCCTGCGCAAGGCGGCGGAAGACGCCGGCAAGGGCCTGCAGGACCGGGTGGAGCGCGCCAACGCGCTGCGCGACGACCTCGCCTTCCTGTGCGAGCGGGCCGACGAGACGGCGGCCAAGCTGGAGCAGACCCTGCGCCACGCCCGCAACGAAATGAAGATCGCCCCGGCCGCCGCGCCGGCGGCTGCCGCTCCTGCCGGTCCGCCGGCCGGGCCGGTGCCCGCCGCCCAGGCGGTGGGAACGGCGCGTCCGCCGGTGGCGCCGCAGACGGCGGTGGTGG
>NZ_BAAAEP010000085.1:0-11443 GCF_039523075.1 Caenispirillum bisanense | reverse complement strand
GCGGGGTGGTGGGGGGGGTGGACCGCGGCCCGCCCGCCGACCTGCCGCCGCCCCGCGCGCCTGCCCTGCTGCCGGCCGAGGCCGCCGAGGCTCCGTCCGCCGCCGCCGCGCCGGCCGCGCCGGCAGCGCCGCCGGGGGCCGCCGACCTCGCCGGCGGCGGCACCGTGCTGCTGGTGGAGGACGAGGACGCCGTGCGGGTGTTCGCCACCCGCGCCCTGCGCAACAAGGGCTACACGGTGCTGGAGGCGCGCACCGGCGAAGGGGCGCTCGACATCCTGCGCGACACGCCCGACATCGACCTCCTGATCACCGACATGGTCATGCCGGGCATGGACGGCGCCACTCTCGCCCGTCTGGTGCGGGTGGAGCGGCCGGAAATCCGCGTCATCCTCATCTCCGGCTATTCCGAGGAGGTGGCGCGCGGCGACCTGGTGGATTCGAAGGACATCCACTTCCTGCCCAAGCCCTTCGACCTCGCCCAGCTGGCGGCGCGGGTGAAGGAAGTGATGGCGGCCGAGCACTGATCCCGCCGGGGAAGGGGCGCCACGGCCGCCCCTTCTTTCCCGATTTGTTCACTTTGGGCTTGCGCGCGTGAACAAATCGCGTACAGTTGCTGCCAGGAACGGCGTTGATCCGCCTGTCGCACCTGTGGGATAAGGGGGCAGCACATGTCGCAGACCGCACTCCGCCTCGTCGAGAAGGATTCCATGGACAAGCAGAAAGCACTGGACGCCGCTGTCGCCCAGATCGAGCGCGCCTTCGGCAAGGGCTCCATCATGAAGCTGGGCCAGCGCGATTCGGTGGTCGACATCGAGGCGGTCTCCACCGGCTCCCTCGGCCTCGACCTGGCGCTGGGCATCGGCGGCCTGCCCAAGGGCCGTATCATCGAGATCTACGGGCCGGAAAGCTCGGGCAAGACCACCCTCGCCCTGCACGTGGTGGCCGAGGCCCAGAAGCGCGGCGGCGCCTGCGCCTTCGTCGACGCCGAACACGCCCTTGACCCGGTCTATGCCCGCAAGCTGGGCGTCGACCTGGGCGAGCTGCTGATCTCCCAGCCCGACGCCGGCGAGCAGGCGCTGGAAATCTGCGACACCCTGGTCCGTTCCGGCGCCATCGACGTGCTGGTGGTGGACTCGGTGGCCGCCCTGGTGCCGCGCGCCGAACTGGAAGGCGAGATGGGCGACAGCCACGTCGGCCTGCAGGCCCGCCTGATGAGCCAGGCGCTGCGCAAGCTGACCGGCTCGGTTTCCAAGTCCAACTGCCTCGTCATCTTCATCAACCAGATCCGCATGAAGATCGGCGTCATGTTCGGCAACCCGGAAACCACCACCGGCGGCAACGCGCTGAAGTTCTATGCCTCCGTCCGCATGGAAATCCGCCGCGTCGGCGCCATCAAGGACCGCGACGAGGTGGTGGGCAACCAGACCCGCGTGAAGGTGGTGAAGAACAAGGTGGCGCCGCCGTTCAAGGTGGTCGACTTCGACATCATGTACGGCGAGGGCGTCTCCAAGACCGGCGAGCTGATCGACCTGGGCGTCAAGGCCGGCATCGTCGAGAAGTCGGGCTCCTGGTTCAGCTACAACTCCACCCGCATCGGCCAGGGGCGCGAGAACGCCAAGCAGTTCCTGCGCGACAACCCGGAGATGGCGGCGGAGATCGAGCGCACCATCCGCCAGAACGCCGGTGTCCTCGGCGAGGCGATGCAGACCGGACCGGGCGGCATCGACGAAGCCTCCGACGCCGCGGCCGCCGACGACTGATCGCAAGCGGCTGCGCCCGCGACGGCACGGCACCAGCACCTGCACCGGGGCGGGGAGGGCAACCTCCCCGCCCCGTGTCGCATGGGGCAGGGCCGGTGGCGCATGCCCCGGTGCCCCTGTCGCATGGGGCGGAGCCCTTGTCGCGTGGGGCGGAGCCGGTGGCGCATGGCCCGGTGCGGTGTCGCGTGGGGCAGGGCCCCTGTCGCATGGGGCGGAGCCCGTGTCGCACGGGGGGCGCCCGCGTTGCATGGGGGCGGTGGCGGCGGGGTACAGCCGGTCCCGGCGGGGAGCGGGGCGGATGGTCTTGCCGCGTCGGGCGGTCATGCTCATATCCCTTGATCCGCCGCATCGCTGGACTCGCGCAGGGGCGCGGGTTAGAAAGCGATACCGTCCCTGCCGCCCGGCGGGGCTTCCTGACACTCCCTTGAACTGCCGCGGTGCCGCGGCGGCTGTGGTGACGACGAATGCAGACGGCAAAAGACATCCGCAAGACCTTCCTCGACTTCTTCGCCGCCAACGGGCACGAGATCGTGCCCTCCAGCCCGCTGGTGCCGCGCAACGACCCGACGTTGATGTTCACCAACGCCGGCATGGTGCAGTTCAAGAACGTCTTCACCGGCCAGGAGACGCGCCCCTACTCGCGCGCCACCACGTCGCAGAAGTGCGTGCGCGCCGGCGGCAAGCACAACGACCTCGACAACGTCGGCTACACCGCCCGTCACCACACCTTCTTCGAGATGCTGGGCAACTTCTCCTTCGGTGATTACTTCAAGGAGGAGGCGATCCGCCTCGCCTGGGATCTGATCACCAAGGAATACGGCCTGCCCGCCGACAAGCTGCTGGTCACCGTGCATTCGTCCGACGAGGACGCCGCCGGCCTGTGGCGCAAGATCGCCGGCCTGCGCGACGAGAAGATCATCCGCATCCCGACGTCCGACAATTTCTGGATGATGGGCGACACCGGCCCCTGCGGCCCGTGCTCGGAAATCTTCTACGACCACGGCCCGTCCATCGCCGGCGGCCCGCCGGGCAGCCCGGACGAGGACGGCGACCGCTTCATCGAGATCTGGAACCTGGTGTTCATGCAGTATGAACAGCTGGGCCCGGACGAGCGCGTCGCCCTGCCCAAGCCCAGCATCGACACCGGCATGGGCCTGGAGCGGCTGGCCGCGGTGCTGCAGGGCAAGCACGACAACTACGACATCGACCTGATGCGCGCCTTGATCGAGGCCACCGCCAAGGCGGCCGGCACCGACCCGGACGGCGCCCACAAGATCAGCCACCGCGTCATCGCCGACCACCTGCGGTCGGTGTGCTTCCTCATCGCCGACGGCGTGCTGCCGTCCAACGAGGGCCGCGGCTACGTGCTCCGCCGCATCATGCGCCGCGCCATGCGCCACGCCCACATGATGGGCTGCGCCGACCCGCTGCTGTGGAAGCTGGTGCCCGCCCTGCAGCGCGAGATGGGCGAAGCCTACCCCGAGCTGGAGCGCGCCGGCGCCCTCATCACCGAGACGCTGAAGCTGGAGGAAAGCCGCTTCAAGCAGATGCTCGACCGCGGCCTCAAGCTGCTGGACGAGGAGACGACCAAGCTCGCCTCCGGCGGCACCCTGCCGGGCGAAGTGGCGTTCCGTCTCTATGACACCTACGGCTTCCCGCTCGACCTGACCCAGGACGCCCTGCGCGCCCGCCAGATCGCCGTGGACGTGGAAGGCTTCAATGCCGCCATGGAACGCCAGCGCGCCGAGGCCCGCAAGGCCTGGGCCGGCTCCGGCGAGGCGGCGACGGAAAAAGTGTGGTTCGAACTGCGCGAGCAGGCCGGCGCCACCGAATTCCTCGGCTACGGCGCCACCCAGGCGGAAGGCCGCATCGAGGCCCTGGTGGTCGGCGGCGCCCCGGTACAGGTCGCCAAGGCCGGCGACGAAGTGGCGCTGATCGCCAACCAGTCGCCGTTCTATGGCGAAAGCGGCGGCCAGAGCGGCGACACCGGCATCGTCACCGTCACCGGCAAGGGCCGCATCGCCGTGCGCGACACCCAGCGCAAGCTGGGCGACCTGACCGTCCACATCGGCGTGGTGGAAGAGGGCGAGGTGGCCGTCGGCGACCTGGCGGTCTTCGCCATCGACCTGGTGCGCCGCGACGCCATCCGCGCCAACCACTCGGCCACCCATCTGCTGCACGCCGCCCTGCGCCGCACGCTCGGCGATCACGTGACGCAGAAGGGCTCGCTGGTGGCGCCGGAGCGCCTGCGCTTCGACATCAGCCATCCGAAGGCCCTGTCGGCCGACGAAATCCGCACCGTCGAGGACGAGGTCAACGCCGCCATCCGCGCCAACGCCGGCGTCACCACCCGTCTGATGGACCCGGAAAGCGCCATCAAGGCCGGTGCCATGGCCCTGTTCGGCGAGAAGTACGGCGAGGAAGTGCGCGTCGTCTCCATGGGCGGCGACGCCGACTGCGCCTCGCACTTCTCCACCGAACTGTGCGGCGGTACCCATGTGCGCCGCACCGGCGACATCGGCTTCTTCAAGATCGTCGGCGAAGGCGCCGTCGCCGCCGGCGTCCGCCGCATCGAAGCGGTGACGGGCATCGGCGCGCTCGACTACGTGCGCCAGCACGAAGCCATCCTCGCCGCCGCCTCCGACGCCGTGAAGGCGGTGCCGGCGGAGATCCCCGGCCGTCTGGCGGCGCTGCTGGAAGACCGTAAACGCCTGGAGCGCGAAGTCGGCGACCTGCGCAAGAAGATCGCCATGGGCGGCACCGCCGGCGCCGCGGCCGCGCCCGAGGTCAAGAAGATCAACGGCGTCGCCTTCTCCGGCCGCGTGGTCGAGGACGTGCCGGCCAAGGATCTGAAGGGCATGGTCGACGACATCAAGAAGGGCCTCGGCACCGGTGTTGCCGCCCTGGTGTCGGTGGCCGAGGGCAAGGCCTCGCTGGTGGTGGGCGTCACCGACGACCTCACCGGCCGGCTGTCGGCGGTGGACCTGGTGCGCGCCGGCTCGGCGGCGGTGGGCGGCAAGGGCGGCGGCGGTCGCGCCGACATGGCCCAGGCCGGCGGCCCCGACGGCGACAAGGCCGCCGACGCCATCGCCGCCATCGAACAGGCCATCGGCGCCACCGTGGCGGCCTGACCCGGCCCGCGCCGCGTCGGGAGACAGCGACGCGGTGCCGCGCTGCGTTCCACGAGTCCCGCGGGGCGGTGCCGTCATGGCCCGCCCCGCTGGCATGTTCGGCCGGATGCTACCGGCGGCTTCGGCCGGTGGCGGGAAATCTTAAACGGCGCCGGTGCGACTGTTTAACATGTCATGAACGGTTGGTTTCCCGTTGCGCCGAATCGCCGCTTCCGCCACCATCCGTCCCGCAGCGTCCGGCGGTCGAGCGGCCGGGACCGGGGAGGCTTTCGGCGCAACGACAAAAACGGGCCGGCTCCCGTCGGATGTTGCACTGCAGCATCAGCCTGCCTGCGCCGCACCGGCGCCTGTCTCCCGCCCTCCCGGAACGCAGCGTCCGCCTGAACTTCGGCATGATGCTGACGATTTTGTGCAGTGCACAAAAAAATCCTTTGACAATTCCCCGAGAGTCCCTATCTTGGTGTCATGTTGCAATGCAGCACGGGGCGCCGAAGGGTGTGCGTCCTGGCGCCAGCGAAAGGGGCCTCACGGCCCGAACACCCGGTTGGTCGTGACGACCCTCGCACGCGCTGTTCTGACGAACCCGAAACGGAGACACTCTCATGCTGAAGAATTACGAATCGGTCCTGCAGTTCAACAAGGACAGCCTGGACGCCGTCGTGCAGTCCGGCACCAAGCTCGCCAACGGCTTCGAGCAGATCGCCAAGGAAGCCTTCTCCTTCGCCGGCCGCTCCTTCGAGAGCGCCGTCGAGGCCGGCCAGCAGTTCGCCGCCTGCAAGACCCCGGCGGACGTCCTGCAGCTGCAGACCAAGCTGGCCAAGGAAAACTGGGAGACCATGGTCGCCGAGACCACCAAGCTCTCCGACCTGTCGGCCTCGGTCGTGAAGTCGGCCGTCGAGCCGCTGTCCAGCCGCTACAAGACCGCCTACGAAGCTGCCACGAAGGCCGCCTGAGGCTGATCGCGGGCGGCGCGGCGGGGACGGGCCTCCACCGCCGCCGCTGCCTCGCGCAAGGCTCCAGCCGGGCTCTCTCGCCTGCCGACGGAACCGGCGCCACCTGCAAGGGTGGCGCCGGTTTCGCCTTTATCATGCCACGGTCGTGGGCGATGATGCGGATCAGGGTCAGGAGGGGGCAGCCGCCGCCGCCGGCCCGTGTCAGAACCCGCCATTTTCCGCCGTATCCCGCCCCATTTCCGTAACCATTGTTCCATTGCGTATCCCTATCGCCCGTGGCACAAAGCCGAAAGCTCGGCCGGCTGCGCGGCGGGACGGGCCGCCTCTTCGGCGTGCAGGTGCGCGCGAAGGACGCGATCGCACCTCAACCCGACCGGGCGCGGAGGCGTTTCACAACGGTTTTTTCAGTTTCAACGTCGTCATAGGTGCATTCCGCCATGGTGCGACCCGTCAAGAAAGCCGTGTTCCCCGTCGCCGGTCTCGGCACCCGCTTCCTCCCCGCCACCAAGCTCGTCCCCAAGGAGATGCTGCCCGTCGTCGACCGGCCGCTGATCCAGTACGCCATGGACGAGTGCCGCGAAGCGGGCATCGAGCACTTCATCTTCGTCACCGGCCGCGGCAAGTCGTCCATCATGGCGCACTTCGACCATGTGCCGGAACTTGAAGCGCTGCTGCGGGAAAAGAACAAGACGCAGGAGCTGGACGCCCTGCTGTCGTCCATGCCGCCGGCCGGCAGCGTCTATGCCACCCGCCAGCAGGCGCCGCTCGGCCTCGGCCATGCGGTGCTGTGCGCCCGCGCCTTCGTCGGCGACGAGCCCTTTGCCGTCATCCTGCCCGACGACATGGTGCTGTCCAAGTCGCGCCCCTGCATCGGCCAGCTGATCGAGGCCCAGGCCCGGGTCGGCGGCAACGTGGTGGCGGTGGAGGAAGTGCCGGCGGAGGAGACCAACAAGTACGGCATCCTCGACGTCGACTTCGACGACGGCCGCCTCGCCCGCGCCAGTGGCCTGGTGGAAAAGCCGAAGCCGGAGGATGCGCCGTCGCGCCTCGCCATCATCGGCCGCTACGTGCTCGACCCGCGGGTGTTCGACGCGCTGGAGAAGCAGGGCAAGGGCGCCGGCGGCGAAATCCAGCTGACCGACGCGCTCAACGCCACCATCGGTCGCATGCCGTTCCACGGCCTGCGGTTCGAAGGCACCCGCTTTGACTGCGGCGACAAGGTCGGCTTCCTGAAGGCCAACATCGCCTATGCCCTGGCCCGCCCGGACATGGGCCCGCGGGTGCGCGACGTGCTGAAGGAACTGTGCGCCGAGCTGGACTGAAGCCGCCGCCGCCGTCCCACCGCCTGCGTTCTGAAAGGAAGGATCGACCAGTATGCGCATCGCCATGATCGGCACCGGCTATGTCGGCCTGGTGTCGGGTGCCTGTTTCTCGGAATTCGGCGTCACGGTCACGTGCGTCGACAAGGACGAGAGCAAGATCGAACGGCTGAAGCGCGGCGAGATCCCCATTTTCGAGCCCGGCCTGGACAAGCTGGTGGCGTCCAACGCCGCCGCCGGGCGGCTGCACTTCACCACCGACCTGAGCGAGGCGGTGACGGGGGCCGACGCGGTGTTCATCGCCGTCGGCACCCCGTCGCGCCGCGGCGACGGCCACGCCGACCTGTCCTACGTGTTCGGGGCGGCGCGGGAAATCGCCGCCGCCATGGACCGCTACACGGTGGTGGTCACCAAGTCGACGGTGCCGGTCGGCACCGGCCGCGAGGTGGAGAAGGTGATCCGCGAGGCGCGGCCCGACGCCGACTTCGACGTCGTCTCCAACCCCGAGTTCCTGCGCGAGGGCTCGGCCATCAACGACTTCATGCGCCCCGACCGGGTGGTGATCGGCGCCGAGACCGAACGCGCCCGCGAGGTGATGCGCCAGCTTTACCGCGTGCTCTACCTGATCGAGACGCCGATCCTGTTCACCAGCCTCGAAACCTCGGAGATGATCAAGTACGCCGCCAATACCTTCCTGGCGACCAAGATCACCTTCATCAACGAGATCGCCGACCTGTGCGAGCGGGCCGGCGCCGACGTCCACGACGTCGCCAAGGGCATCGGCCTGGACGGCCGCATCGGCCGCAAGTTCCTGCACGCCGGCCCCGGCTACGGCGGATCGTGCTTCCCCAAGGATACGCTGGCGTTGGTGCGCACCGCCCGCGACCTGGGGGCGCCGCTGCGCATCGTCGAGACGGTGGTGGACATCAACGACAAGCGCAAGAAGGCCATGGCCGACCGCATCGTCGCCGCCGCCGGCGGTGACCTGCGCGGCAAGACGGTGGCGGTGCTCGGCCTCGCCTTCAAGCCCAATACCGACGACATGCGCGATGCCCCCAGCCTGGACATCGTGCCGGCCCTGGTGGCGGCCGGTGCGCGGGTGCGCGCCTTCGATCCGGAAAGCATGGACGAGGCCCGCAAGGTGCTGTCGGGCATCGAGTTCTGCGACAATGCCTACGACACCATGGCCGGCGCCGACGTGCTCGCCATCCTGACCGAGTGGAACGAGTTCCGCTCCCTCAACCTCAACCGGGTGAAGGAGCTGATGGCGGCGCCGGTGATGGTCGACCTGCGCAACGTCTACGAGCCCGAGATGATGGCCAAGGCCGGCTTCACCTACACCTCCATCGGCCGCCCGTGGCCCTATGGCGGTCGCGGCGCCGCTCCGGCGGCCGGCTGACCGACGGTTTGCGGCGGGCGGCGGCTCTTCCGACGAGGGCCGCCGCCGTCCGCCGCCAGTCCTTTCCTGCGCCGGCCGGGCCGGTTGCGCCCGCCGGCTTCCGAACGCTCCAGTGCGGAGGCTGCCCCCATGTCCGACACCGTATCCGTCAAGACCGTCGCCACCACCCCCTTCGAGGGGCAGCGGCCCGGCACCTCCGGCCTGCGCAGGAAGGTGAAGGTCTTCGCCCAGCCGCACTATCTGGAGAACTTCGTCCAGTCCATCTTCGACAGCCTGGAGGGCTTCGCCGGCCAGACGCTGGTGGTGGGCGGCGACGGCCGCTATCACAACCGCACGGCGGTGCAGACCATCCTGAAGATGGCCGCCGCCAACGGCTTCGGGCGGGTAAAGGTGGGGCAGGGCGGCATCCTGTCGACGCCGGCCGTTTCCTGCATCATCCGCAAGCACAAGGCCTTCGGCGGCATCGTGCTGTCGGCCAGCCACAACCCGGGCGGCCCGGACGAGGACTTCGGCATCAAGTACAACGTCTCGGCCGGCGGCCCGGCGCCGGAGAAGGTGACGGAGGCGATCTACGCCCGCACCCAGGCCATTGCCGAGTACCGCATCGCCGAGGCGCCTGACGTCGACCTCGACCGCCTGGGCGAGACGCGGCTGGGCGACATGGTGGTGGAGGTGGTCGACCCCGTCGCCGACTATGCCGAGCTGATGGAGACCCTGTTCGACTTCCCCGCCATCCGCGCCCTGTTCGCCGGCGGCTTCCGCCTGTGCTTCGATGCCATGCACGCCGTCACCGGCCCCTATGCGCGCGAGATCCTGGAAGGCCGCCTGGGGGCGCCGGCCGGCACGGTCATCAACGGCACGCCGCTGGAGGACTTCGGCGGCGGCCACCCCGACCCCAACCTCGTCCACGCCCACGATCTGGTGGCGGCCATGGAAAGCGCCGATGCGCCGGACATGGGCGCTGCCTCCGACGGCGACGGCGACCGCAACATGATCCTTGGCCGCGGCATCTACGTCACGCCGTCGGACAGTCTGGCGATCCTGACCGCCAACGCCCCCCTGGCGCCCGGCTATGCCGGCGGCGTCGCCGGCGTGGCGCGCTCCATGCCCACCAGCCGGGCCGCCGACCGGGTGGCGGAGAAGATGGGCATTCCCGCCTTCGAGACGCCGACCGGCTGGAAGTTCTTCGGCACCCTGCTGGACGCCGGCAAGGTCACCCTGTGCGGCGAGGAAAGCTTCGGCACCGGCTCCGACCATGTCCGCGAGAAGGACGGCCTGTGGGCGGTGCTGCTGTGGCTGAACGTGGTGGCCAGGCGGGGCGAGAGCATTGCCGCCATCGTGCGCGGCCACTGGGCGGAATACGGCCGCACCTACTACAGCCGCCACGACTACGAAGGCATCGACAGCGACGGCGCCGACCGCCTGATGGCCCACCTGCGCGCCACCGTGCCGGGGCTGGTGGGGCAGACGGTGGCGGGGCGCGAGGTGGTGCTGGGCGACGACTTCGCCTATACCGACCCGGTGGACGGCTCCACGGCGGCCCGGCAGGGCATCCGCATCGGCTTTGCCGACGGCGCCCGCATCGTCTACCGCCTGTCGGGCACCGGCACGGCGGGGGCGACCCTGCGGGTCTACATCGAGCGCTACGAGCCCGACGCCACCCGCCACGACCTCGACCCGCAGGAGGCGCTGGCCGACCTGATCGCGGCGGCGGGGCAGCTGGCGGACATCCCGGGCCACACCGGACGTAGCGAACCCTCTGTCATTACTTGACCGCCCGGACAGGCTTTGGCCTGAGCACTTGACGCTACTGGCCGCCTGAAGCATCAGCCGGTCGAGTCGCGGCATCCATTTCGACTGTCATGAGAGTGCCGGCCTCCGTCCGAGGCCGGCATTTCCATGTGGGCGGAAGGGAACGGGCATGGAAAACGGCATTTTGATCGGGAAGATAAAAGGTCCGTAAATGCCGTTGACGAAATTGATCCGCCTGAAGTGGTAGAAAACGGCATCCAACCAAAGATCATGGAACGGAAAACACTTTTTTGTCACGGCCCCCGCCGGGGCGGTGGTATCAAGGAAACATAAAAATCACCAACCCCGGAACGCTCGCCATGCCCCTGGATACCACCATCTTCAGCGCCGCCGACGTCTTCGTCAGCCCCGCCATCTCCACCGACGGCAGCCTGCTCGGCTACCGCGTCCAGACCCTCTCCGGCATGATCCTGGCGGTGGTGCGCCAGCGCGAGGTGGCAATCGCCATCGCGCAGGCCGCCCATGAGGAGGAGCGCCTGTCGCCGCACCTGCACTGACAGGTCAGTACCGCTCCGCGGAACCGGCGGAGCGCGGGGTTACGACCGGGAGTCAGTTGACCGCCAGAGTCACGAGCGTCCGATACGTCGAGGGTATGATGGCCGGCATCCTGAAAGGGGTGCCGGTTTTTCTTTATGGGGTGTTTATAATCACCGATATGTGGCGGCACCGTACCGGCAGCCGCAGCAAAAAGCCCCCGGCTTTGGGGGCCGGGGGCTCGGGTAGGAGAGCGATGCGCCGGTGAGGCGCCGGCGTCTCAGTCGGTCGCCGTCGTCGCCGGCTTGCCGCGGGCGAGGGCGAGGTTGACGTCCGGCGGCACCACGATGCAGGCCATGCTGGCGCGCTTCAGGCTGTCGCAGGCGGTGCGGGCGTCGCGCTCGCTCATGCCCATGACGCGGGCGCGGTAGATGGTGCCGCTGTCGTCGCGCACGGTGATGATCTTCGGGTGGCTGGACTGGACCTCGCGCTTCAGCCGGTCGGCGGCTTCCACCGCCTTCATCTGCGCCGCCTCGAAGCGGGAGAAGGCGCCCACCTGCACGCCCCAGCCGTCGCGGCCGGGGTTGGCGGAGCT
>NZ_BAAAEP010000084.1:0-11641 GCF_039523075.1 Caenispirillum bisanense | reverse complement strand
TTTGAATCACAGCCGCGCCTCGTTGGGAATCCTGTTTATGGCTACAGAACCTAGAGGATCAGCGGACCGTCGAGGTCGAGAGCCGGCTTGGCGCCAACGTGCTCCACCTTCAGGCGCTTGCCGGAGCCGAGGAAGTAGAAGCGCAGGCTGTCCTTCTCCGGGTCCATGAGGTCCAGCAGCTCGGCCCGCAGGGCGGTCCACTGGGCCGGATCGACGTCGCATTCGAAGACCGAGAACTGAACGCGCTGCCCGCGGTTCAGACACGCCTTGGCGATCCGCCGCAGGCGGCGCCGGCCGGCACGATCCTCCGTCGACACGTCGTATGTCACCACGACCAGCATGGCCCCCTCCTCGTCAGCGGGCCAGCCAGGGCGGATAAGCGTCGAGGTCGCCGCGCAGGTGCATAGCGAGCAGGCGCGCCTGCACGTGCCACAGCAAGCCGACCGCGACGGTCTCGCCGGTGAAGGGATGCCGCACCTCCTCGCCCTTGCGCTCCTGATAGGCGACGAGCACGGCCTTGCGCGCCTCTTCGGTCAGGGTCACCGCACCGGTGGACGCCGTTTCGAAGTCGTTGGCGCGGAGTTGCCCGCGGTTGACCAGGGACAGAACCAGCCGATCGGCGAACCAGGCGCGGAACTCCTCGACCAGGTCGAGCGCCAGGCTCGGGCGGCCCGGACGCTCGCGATGCAGGAAGCCGACCTGCGGGTCGAGCCCCACCCCCTCCAGCGCCGATCGCACGTCATGGGTCGTCAGGGTATAGATGAACGACAGGAGGGCGTTCACGGGGTCGGTCGGTGGCCGGCGGACCCGCCCTTCGAAGGTGAAGGTGGGATCGCGCGCCCGCAGCAGCGCCGGGAAGGCGGCGAAGTAGGCGTTGGCGCCCTGCCCCTCCAGGCCCCGCAGTTCGTCGACCGTCGCGGCCAGCCCCGCCGGAGACCGCAGGCGGCGCAGCAGCGCTTCCAGGGCCTCGCGCGCCGCCGGCAGGCGCCCGCCGTCGTCGGCGCCATGATCGCGCAGGGCCCGCAGCACCACATGCCGCTGGTTCGCCAGCTTGCCGGCGACGATGGAGCGCACGATGGTGGCGCACCGCGCCGGGTCGTCCGTCACGGCATATTGCGCCCGCCGCAGGCGCACGTTGCCCGACACGGGCCCCTCGGCTCGCGCCAGGAAGCGCCCGTGTTCGGTCAGCCAGGTCACCGTCACGCCCACCTCGGCGCAGTGGCCGAGCAGGAAGGGGCTGACGGAGATGCGGCCGAAGCAGACGACGCCGTCCACCTTGTGCAACGGCACGCGGGTCTTGCCCCCGTCCTCGCGGGTAGCGAGCAGGCAGTCACCCTCCTTGGCGAGATAGGTGCCCTGCGACGCGATGTAGAGCGTGTTGCCGAGTTGCTTCATGGCCCGTCGTCCTCTTCAGCGGTCCCGGCGTCATCGGCCAGCAGGCGGCCCAGCGCCCGGTCGAGCCACCGCGCCGCCGAGCGGCCGGCCACGGCGGGCCGGCAGATGTCGACCAGTGAACAGGACCGGCAGCGGGGGTCGTCCACCAGCGGCGGCGGCAGTGCTGGCGCCCGCAGCAGGCGGCGCAGCTCGGCGGCGAGGTCTTCCGTTCGGGCCCGCAGGGCGGCGTCGAACGGCACCCTTTGGCGCCGCCGCGGCTGGCCGTAGAACAGCGCCCCTTCCGGCACCGGCAGCCCCAGCATGTCCTCCAGGCACAAGGCCTGGGCACAAAGCTGCACGCGGTCGGCGTCGTGGTCCTTGTGGCGGCCGCGCTTGTATTCCACCGGCAGCGGCCGCCACGGCGCATCCGGGGCGGCGGGATCGCGGTAGAACTCCACCACGTCGGCGCGCCCCGTCAGGCCGAGGCGACGGCTCGCCAGCGGCACCGCGCGGGCGATGCGCAGCCCGCCGCGCACCTCCTCCTCCGGCGTGTCGACACGGTCGTGCAGCACCCGGCCCTCCGCTGTCAGCCGGTTCTCCGCCCACTGGCGCTCGCCGTGGATGAGGACGCACTGGCGCGGGCAGAAGACCAGGTGCTGCAAGGCCGACAGCGGCAGGAGGTCGATGTCATCGTCGTCTTCCTCCATGGCGTCCGCTCCCGGCCTGCGCGGCCTACAGCAGGATTTCGGCCGTGACGCCGGCGGGCACGCCCGCTTCGTCGAAGGTGACGGCGTAATCCTCGAAGGTGCGGGCCGGCGCGTCGGGGGCGCGGCCGGCGGCGGGGCCGGTCTTCACCAGCTCCAGCAGCTTGTGGGCCGGGGCGTTGCCGAGGGCGCTGTCGTGCCGGAAGGCGATCAGGCGGCGCGCCGTCATCCGCCCGCGGGAGGCGGAACGGTCGTGGTCGAACATGTTGATCAGAGCCTGCCACAGAAGCTGCAGATCGTCTTCCGAGAAGCCGGTGGCGTTGGCGAAGTGGGGCGACAGGAAGCCCTCGGCGCGGTAGAGCGCATAGGGGACGATGTGCTTCTCGCCCATGGTCCGGTTGTCGCCCGACTGCTTCTCGGCTTCGGCGACCGTGGTGACGGCCATGCGGGTGATGCTGACGGGCAGCGGCTGGATGGCGTCGACGCTCTGGGCGAAGGTGATCTGGATCGGCCCGCGCACCTGGCCGCAGTTGACGTCGGTGGTCATGACGGCCCCGAAGGCGCGGATGTCGAAGAAGGTCTTGCACATCCACTCGGTGACCGCCTTGGCGTCCTCGCCCTTCTTCGGCAGCTTGCGCGGTTCCGACGCCAGGCCGAGGCCGTCGTAGGCACGGCGGTTCTGCTCGTTCAGGATGGCGCGCTCGCGGACGTAGATGTCGTATCCCGCCGCGTCGCCCTTCGCCAGCGCGACGAAGTTGCGGATCTTGCGCTTGAGGCAGACGTCGGTCACCAGGCCCTTCTGGGTGGCGGGGTCGACGCGCGGCATGTTGCCCATGTCCGGGTCGCCGTTCGGATTGCCGTTGGCGACGTCGAAGTAATAGACGAACTCGATGCGGTTGCTCAGGACGCTCATGGTCTTCCCCCTCTCGGAACTGTCGCGGCGGCTCAGGCGGCGGTATCGGTGTCGGCGTCGGAAACCTCGGCGGCGGGCGTCTCGCCCTTGCGGAACAGCGCCTGACGCTGCTGGTAGTAGCCGAGGAAGAACAGGCCCTGGTGATCGGGCGTCAGGCTGGCCGGAATGGCGCGGACCTCGTCGAGGATCTCAGCGACCAGGCGGTCGTACCACACCGACAGGCCGCGGCCGTCGCGCGCCACCTTCTTCAGGTGCGCCCCCTTGAGGCGCAGCAGGTGCGGGAACACGGCCATGGGCGTGCCCGAAGCCGACGACAGGAACTTCTGCCCGATGCCGGCATTGACCGAGCCGCCGTGGGCCGCCTCCTGAATGCGCTCCAGGACGGCGAACAGGCGGCCGAGGCGGTAGCCGACCTCGGTACGGGCGGGATCGAGGCTCATGGGGATCATATCCTCCGGCTGGCCGGCAAAGCGCCGGCGGCGGTTGTATTCGGCCTTCAGCAGGGCGACGCGCGGGTGGGTGACCCAGCCGTCAGCACGGAACCGCGCCAGCAGCAGCGCCGGCAGGGTCTGCGGATAAGGGCCGCCGGTCAGCACAGCGCGGGCGATGTCGCCGTGCAGCTTCTTCATCGTGTCGAGGGAGTTGGTGCCGCGCGCCTTGCCGTCGCGGTCCTTCGGCCGCGTCTCCTGTGCCAGTGCCCACAGCGACGGCGACGGCGGCCGGTTCGGGTGGTCGAGGTCGAGCGCGAGATCCTGGTGGTGCTCGCCCAGCCGCCGCAGCATCTCGCCCACCGGTGCGACGTCCCAGAACCGCACCGACAGGCGGGCGGCGTTGGGCGCGAGGCCGAGCACGTGGAAGCGTACCGCCGCGTCGTTCAACAGGTCGGGATCGGTCACCCGCCGGCCGTCGCGCAAGGCCACCAGAAGGCCGCGCAGGCGATCGGCGCGGGCCGCTTCCAGGTCATCGGCGGCGGCCTCGGCGATCAGTTCCTCCCATTCCCGCCACGCCGGATCGACCAGGGCCGGGATCAACGTCTCGGCCGCCGAGGCCTTCTCCGCCCAGAAGACGGTGGTCGTATCGCCGATCGTCAGGGACTGCCGCATCTCGCGCCGCAGCAGGTGGTTGAGGGCGGTGGTGTATCCGAAGGCCGCCGCCTCCCCCACGGGGGCATTGAAGCTCTGGTCCTTGCCGTAGGACGTGGCGGCGGCGATGTTGAACGACACCAGCGACGCGCCGCTGGTCTGGGCGCCCTGGACACCCTTGATGGGGGCGTGCAGGCGGGCGATGGGGCCGATCTCGCCGGTCACCAGGCACTGGCCCTCGGCGCCGGCTTCCGCCGCCGCCACGTGGCGCGCCCAGGCCTCGCGCAGGGCCGGCACGTCGTGCACGAAGGGCTCCCCGCCCGGCAGGTCGAGCACCTGGAACACCAGCCAGCCGTCGACGAGATCCTCGTGCGCCGCCAGCCGTTCCGCCGCCTCCGCCGGATCCCAGCCGGCGAAGTGGGCGCGGATGGCCCGCGCCGCCGGATGATCCAGACCGGCCAGCAGCCGCTCGTGCAGCTCGCGCGCCGCCTCGAACTGGGTCCGCGCCCGCTCCGGCTTGCCCTTGCCGTCGTGGCCGCACAGGTAGCCGGCGTTGTCACACAGGAACCCCGGCACCACCTTGACCGTCCGCTGCGGCGGCTGCGGCACCTGGATGAGGCGCGGCACCTGGCGCTTGCCGTCGGTAGTGCGCAGGTCGAGGATGTCCTGGAAGCGCCCCTCGCGGTCGAGCACCACGGCCCCGACCACCTTGGTCAGGGCGAAGCCGAGGGGCGGCAGGGCATCCGGGCCGTCACCGGCGGACAGCCGGCGGTAAAGTTCGTGGAGGGCGGTGAGGATCATGACGCGGCCCTCCCGCGGGGCGTGAAGGGCGGCACGTCCAGCACGCCGTCGCGCAGGACGGCATGGAAGAAGTGCGGCGTCATGCCGTCGGCGAAGTCGATGTCGTGCAGCATCCAGCCGAGATCGCGCTCGCCGCGCAGGGCATCGGGCACGGTCTCCAACTCGCCCGGCTCCACGGGGCCGAAGAAGGCGGTGAACTCGCGGGTGCCGAGGCTCGGCTGCCACGCGCACTGGCCGCGCTCGATGCGCCGGCGCGCCATCTCCAGGTGCTTGGCGGGATTGTCGCCGGGACCCGCCCGCTCGGTCATGTCGAAGTGGGCCTCGATGACGTATTCCACGTCGCGCAGAACCAGGGCGGCGCGCTGCTGCCGGTCGTCCTCGACCACGAGATAAGGCATCGGCTTCTCGCCCCGCGCCGCTTGGCGGGCCAAGGTGTAGGGCGCCTTGCCGGCCACCTCGTTGCGACGGATGGTCTCGAACCGGATGGGCCGGCGCACGTGGATGCGGTCGATCACCCAGCGGATGGCCGGCTTCCAGTGCACCGCATCAAGGATGCCGCGCGCCGCCGACGGCGTCAGCACCTCGTAGCTCGCCCGCTCGGTCTTGAACTCCGGGCGGCTGAACAGGGCGTAATCGCCCCACACCTTGATCTGGATACCTCTGGTCATATCCCCCCCCTTCCTACGCAGACAAATCCGAAGGCCCGTCGCCCCCTCCGGCGGCACGTGACATGAGCCGCAGCAGGCCCGTCAGCAGACCCGGGCCAACGAGCTTGCGCAGGGCCGTTGTCTGTTCCTGGTGCGGCCGGGCACCTTCTTCCGTCTGACCGTACGAAATTTCAAACCGGATGAACTTACGCATGCGCTGCTCCTGGCGGAGTGCGACCGGGCCGCCGTTAGCCCGATCGCAATCACAACACTGCACAGGTTTCTACCCACAGCGCGTCACGCTGACAGTTCCTGTGTATATTGTGATTGCGACCGTGGCAAGAGAACTTACAGCACGTTTTCCCCGTAGCTCCTCTCCTGCTCCCGGCGACGAAGGCCGAGGCGGCTGTCGTAGAGATCCAGGGTCACCAGCCGCACGAAGGCATCCCCCGGCCCCAGGCGTCCCAGGGCACCATCACGGTCGAGGGCGGCGAAAAGGCTGCGGTAGACCGAGACGCTCACCTGCTGCAGGGCCCGCAGCACCTGCCGAGACACCGGGAAACCGCCGCGGGCGGCACGCTGCAACTCCTCACACAGCGCTTCGGCCCCCTCGGCGGGCACGATTACCGGCACCGTCTCTTCGCCGACGAGCCGCATGTCGGCGGCGGCGCGGCGGAAGTCCCATTGGCCGGCCGCCCCTATGTTGCGGGCGAAACAGCCCATGACCGCCTTGTGATCCGTCTCCGCCACGGCCAGCAGGCTCGCGAAGTAGCGTTCCACACGAGCGGGTGCGAGCGGGTCGCCGTCTTCCGCGAGGATGGGCCGGCCGAGGGTGCGGCGTCGCTCCAGATCGGGGAGGAAGAGCTTGCGGTCGTGGTCGAACACGACGAACCGGCCGGTCCCCCGGCCCTCGCGGTTGCAGCGGCCGGCCGCCTGGGCCAGCGAGTCGATCCCGGCCGCAGCGCGATAGACGACGGGGAAGTCGATGTCGACGCCGGCTTCGATCACCTGCGTACTCACCAGGCGCACGGGCAGCCCCTCCTTCAGGCGCTGCTTCACCGCGGACAGGATGCGGCGGCGGTCGGCAGGGCAGAGACCGGCACTGAGGTGCCAGACTTCGTCGGGCTCCGCTCGCCCCTCTGCCAGACGCTCATACAACTCGGCGGCATGGGCGCGGTTGTCGACGATGCACAGCACCTGCGGCTCGCCCCGCAGCCGCTCGATAAGAGCGTCGTCGGACAGCCGCCCGGCCTTCTCGGTGGTCACACGACGGAACCGCTCATAGAGAGCCGCCTTGTCGGCGACGATTTCGCGCGGCGGCGGCAGAGCGGTGCCGAGGGAACCGACCGTAAGGTCGGGCTGCGTCGCCGTGCACAGCAGCAGGGTCGTGCCATAGTCGCGCCACAACCGCTCCAGCGCCGCCACGCACGGCGTGAGGTGGGCGGTCGGCAGCGCCTGCACCTCGTCGAGCACCACCACCGCCCTGGCAAGGTTGTGCAGCTTGCGGCAGCGCCCCGGCCGGTCGGAGAACAGGCTTTCGAAGAACTGCACGGTGGTGGTGACGATCACCGGTGCGTCCCAGTTCTCCTCCGCCAGCGCCGCACGCTGGGGGCCGATGCGCTCGCCGCCGGCCGGCAGCGGGGCCGCCGAATGGTGCTCCAGCACCGCTTCGGCCAGGTCGGGCCCTAGGGCCTCGCGGAACACCGCCGCCGTCTGTTCGATGATCGAGGTATAGGGGATGACGTAGACCACCCGTCGCTGCCCGTTCGTCACGGCGTGCTTCAGGGCGAAGGAGAGCGAGGCCAGGGTCTTGCCCCCGCCGGTCGGAACCGTCAGCGAGAAGACGCCCGGCGGCTCGCCCGCCGCAGCGCGTGCCGCCGCCAGGATCTCCGCCCGCGCACCGGCAATGGCCGGCGCCGCCGACGAGGACCCGGCCAGCCGCTGCATGTGGCCGTCGAGCGCCGCCGCCAGGGTCGCCAGCTCGGGCCGCGGCCCCCGCCGCGCCGCCGCCCGGGCGGGATCGCAAAAGCCCTCGGTGCGCAGGAAGTCGGCGTCGCACAGGGCGGAGAACAGCATGCGCAGAAAGAAGGCGGCGCCGAACGAGTCCTTGGGGTGCGCCATGAAGGGTGGCAGCGGCAAAGGCGGCGGCGGCAGGGGCAGGGACTGCGCCTCGGGCGCGAGATCGTGCGCCACGGCGGCGCGTCCGTCGTGCAGCCGCTCGGCGAAGGCGGCCTCCCCTTCCCCTGCGGGGAGACCGGCGTGGTGCGCCGAGGTCACGATGCCGAGCAGCGTACCGGCGATCGCCCCGTACCGCTCCACCGCCAGCGCCGCTCCGGCGGACGCATGGGGTGCGGCTGGTCCCTCGGACCGGATGTAGCGCTGGAAGGACAGCCGGTACTTGCCGGCATCATGCAGCCAGCCGGCGGCCGCGCCCCATTCGGGCGCTCCGAACGCGCCGGCGAAGGCCTCCGCCTCCGCCGCCACCTCGGCGAGGTGATCCGAAAGGGGTTCCCACCCCGGCCCGACAGGCCCGACCCCGCTATGAGCGTAATGGTCCACAAGAACCCCTTCAGCACTCGCGATGTCTGCATTAGATATCAGGATGGCCCGATCCGCGAGTCACATATGATCGGACTGGCAACCTGATGAGGATGCGCTACTGGGGGGGGGCACCGCGGTCCACTGCGATAGCAATTGCGTAGGGTGTCCGCCCCCGCCCACGCTACCTACGGACATCCATCGGGCCTCGACCCTGCCCTACCCAGGCGCAGCTTTTTTCACCCGCTGAGCGTGGCGCAGCCATGCGAGTAAGGGCGGGACGCTCACCGGGCGGTCAGTAGGCCACCAGTGGGCCTACCTGACATACCCTGCCACATGTACGACAGAGAATGTCGTGGAAAGACGTAGAAACTCGTAGACACGCGCGCCTGGCGAGCGTTTTCCCCGTCCCCCTCCTCATTTCAGCTTGCGGCACCGCCTTCCACCGCTTATTCCCCCCGATTCCGAACATGGGGAATATCAGGATGTTGGCCGCGATCTACGCCCGCCATTCCACCGACAAGCTGCAGGGCTCGACCGAGGATCAGATCGCCCGTAGCATGCAGCACTGCCGGCGCCTCGGCTATACCGTGGTCGAGATCTTCTGCGACAGGGCGACCTCCGGCGCCACCATGATGAACCGCGCCGGGATCAAGCACCTGATCAGGAAAACCCTGAAGGGCCGGTTCGAGCGCCTCATCGCCGAGGACCTGTCCCGCCTCAGCCGAGACCAGGGTGACATCGCCACGTTCTTCAAGCGTTTGAGCTTCGCCGATATAGTGTTGGAGACGGTCGCGGAGGGCGTGATCGGTGAACTGCACATCGGCCTGAAGGGCAGCATGAACGCGCTCTACCTGAAGGACCTGGCGGACAAGACCCGGCGCGGCCAGATCGCCTCCGTGCAACGGGGCGCCGTACCCGGTGGCCAGGTCTATGGCTACGACATCGTGCGGCGCTTCGACGAGGCCGGCGAGCCCATCCGGGGCGCTCGCGCCATCAACCAGGAACAGGCCGAGGTGGTGCGGCAGATCTTCACCGCCTTTGCCGACGGCACCAGTCTGAAGCGCATCTGCCAGGACCTGAACGCGCTCGGCGTCCCCTCCCCCGCCGGCGGCAAGTGGGGCGTGACCACCTTGGTGGGCTCGGCCTCGCGCGCCACCGGCATCCTGCGCCAGACGCTCTACAAGGGCGTGGTCACCTTCAACCGCATGCACTTCAAGAAGCACCCGGAGACGGGCAAGCGGCTATCGGTGCCCCGACCGCCGGAGGACTGGGTGCAGGCCCCGGTCCCGGACCTGGCGATCGTTGACGCCGACCTCTTCGACCAGGTGCAGACCCTGATCGACCAGCGCTCCAGCGCCCGCAAGGAGGTGGTCGAACAGCGCAAGATCGAGGATGCCGAGGCCAAGGCCGCCCGCGCCGCGGCCAAGCAGCGGAAGTGGCGGCTGGAGCAGCAGGAGAGGCCGCGCAAGCTGACCCTGCCGGTGTTCTCCGGCCGGCTGCACTGCACCGAGCACGACGTGAAGATCCGCACCCAGCACTGGCGCCACTACGCCTGCCCGGAAAAGGGCTGCGCCAATCGCGGCCTCAAATGGGACGAGCTGATGCCGCTGTGCATCGATGCCCTCGGCCAGCTCACGACCGACGACATGATGGCGCACTTCACGTCTTCAGGCCCGGTGGCCGAGCGGGCTTCCCATGATGCCGCCATTGCTGACCTGGCCCGTCGGATCGAGGAACGCCGCGCCTCGGTGCGGGCGATCCTGACCACCCTGGGGCCGCAGGCTCGCACAGAGAACGTGCGCCAGGTGCTGGAGGAGCAGGAACAGGAGATCCGCCGCCTGACCTATGAGCAGGCGCGCCACCAGCGCCAGCGGGATGCCCTGCAGCCCTCGCCTGCGGCGGTCGACGCTGCCCTGGCGCGGTTCCGGGCCATGCTGACTCAGCTCCGCCTTGCGCCGGAGGACCACCGCCTCACGGTGCCCCTGAAGGCCTGTGTGCAGCGGTTCGAGGTGACGACGGTCGAAGATGCCGAGGCGCGCAAGGGCCGCCGGCGGATGGTGCGGGCGGTGTTCAATGTGCCGAAGGTGATGGAGCTGGAGGGGTGATCATGGGGGTGCCGGCGGAGGCTGTTGCCCTTCGCTGACATCACCTTCCGATGACTGCCACTGCAGCTTGGGGAAGGGCACCAGCCGCCACTGCTGCACCTCGACCTCCAGTTGCTGCAGGCACTCCTGCAGCCTGGCGATCTCCGCCCTCACCCACGCCTGCCGCTCCGGCGTTCCCGGTGCCGGCTCACGGGCAGGCTGGATGTAGCACCCCCTGCTGCCTGCACGGCTGCCCTTCACGCCCTGGTCCGAGGTGAAGCGCCTGGAGAAGGTGCAGCGGGAGAAGGCGCGGGCGCTTCTGGCCGAGGCCGCGTAACGCCCCGCGCGTGGCCCTCTGGCAAGTCCCCGGCGTGGTGCCGCTACCACCCCTGCGGGGAACGGGAAGACACACCTGAGGGCACGGCAGGGGACTGTTTCACAGCCGGGCGCAGGGCCGGAATCTTCTCCGACAGAGTGAAGAATGGCTCGTGGCTGTAGAGGTTTCCGAGGATGTGTAAGATGCGAAGAACCGCTTCGTATTCGACTCGGGACAGGTGCTGGAACTTCTCTTTCATTAACCGCTTCAGGAGAAGGACCTCATCGCACCAGTTGCGTCCGAGATGCTCCTTCCGGTATGTGTTCGCAGCCTCCTTCGCCGTCCGAAATCTACTTTCGCCCCTAAAGAAGGGGGAACTGAAAGAGGCGAGAAGCAACCACTCCTCCCCACTGAAAATCTCCCCAGTGGTTTCTAAGTGTCTCCAGTAATAGGATAGAGCGTCTGTGACGGCCCCAGACGGATTTGCCAGCGGCATCCCGTCGTCTGCGTAGAACAGCGTGTCCACTACGTCAGGCTCGCAGCAAACCTCGATGGTCCGCCCCTGCAAACTCGTGTGCGTAGCTGCCCGCCGCCAGTCATGCTCGCCCCCGGTCATAGTGTCCCCGCGTTTCAATGCAGCGGAAACATACTATCACGCCCTCCACACCCGTCACCCCCATTCAACAACGAACCCCGCATCCTCGACACTGACCTCGCGGAGGCGCTGGGGTTCGCGGAACCGCGCGCATTCGCAACCCCATCAAGCGCCATAGGGCGGCACTCGCTGCCGTGGGACCGCTTCACCATGAAGCGGTTCAACAGACGAGCGGTATTTCACCCGATTGGTCTTGTTCGGCCGCGTCCCCGGTTCGGGAAGCTTGACCAGGCGCACTGCCGCCGCCAGTTCGGCGCCGGCCGTCGCGAGAGCGTCGGCCTCGGGCGGCCGGGGCGGGAAGCGATCCGGCCACGACAGGGTGTAGTCCTGGGTGAGAAGGGACATGCAAGCAGCCTCGAAAGCGCCGCCCTCGATGACGTAATCGCTCACGCTGTCGCCCGTGCGCTTGCCGCCAGGTGCACCGGTGTCGCTCGGCATCAGCCGGAGGGCTTCCATCTTGGCCGCCCACTCGAGGTTGTGATAGCGGCCCCGGCCGGGCTTGCCGTGGTGGTGCTGCCACTGGT
>NZ_BAAAEP010000083.1:0-11838 GCF_039523075.1 Caenispirillum bisanense | reverse complement strand
CCGCCCGGGGGGGGGTTGCCCGCCGGAGCGGCCGGCGCGGCAGCCGGCGGCAGCGCCGCCACCTGCGGCGCCGGAGCGGGCGCCGGAGCAGGCGTGGAACCAGGCGGTGAACGCCAACCGCGACCTGCTCGGCAATCTCAGCCTCGACATCCAGCGCGCCGACCTGGGCGACAAGGGCGTGTTCTACCGCGTCCGTGCCAAGGGCCTGCGCTCGGCGGACGAGGCCAAGGGCCTGTGCGACAAGCTGGCGGCGCGGAAGGTTGGCTGCATTGTTGTCCGTTAAGGCACCGCTGGCGGCCATCTTCGGGCTGGCGGGGACGACGCTGTCGGCGGCGGAGAAGCGCTTCTTCGCCGACGCCGATCCCTACGGCTTCATCCTGTTCGCCCGCAACGTGGAAACGCCCGATCAGGTGCGCGCGCTGGTGGCCGACCTGCGGGCCTGCGTCGGGCGCGAGGCGCCGGTGCTGATCGACCAGGAAGGCGGCCGCGTCCGTCGCCTGCGGCCGCCGCACTGGCGCGACGCCCCCTCCATGGCGCCCTTCGTCGACCTCTACCGCCGCGATGCGGCGGCGGCGGCGGAGGCGGTGCGGCTGAACGCCCGCCTGCTGGCGGCGGACCTCATCGACCTCGGCATCGACGTCGACTGCTACCCGCTGGCCGACGTGCCGGTGGCCGGCGCCCACGACATCATCGGCGACCGCGCCTTCGGGCACGATCCGGCGGTGGTGGCGCATCTGGCGGCCATCGCCTGCGCCGGGCTGCTGGACGGCGGCGTCATGCCGGTGGTCAAGCACATCCCCGGCCACGGCCGCGCCTTCGCCGACAGCCACCTGGACCTGCCGGTAGTGGATGCCTCGCTGGAGGATCTGCGGGCGACCGATTTCGTGCCCTTCCGGGCGCTGAAGGATGCGCCCTACGGCATGACCGCCCATATCGTCTATACCGCGCTCGACGCCGAGCGGCCGGCGACCACGTCGCCGCGCGTCATCGGCGACATCGTGCGCGGCGAACTCGGCTTCCAGGGGCTGCTCATGACCGACGATCTGTCCATGAAGGCGCTGACCGGCCGCTTCCAGGATCGCGCCGCCCACAGTCTGGCGGCGGGCTGCGACCTGGTGCTCCACTGCAACGGCGACATGGACGAGATGACCGCCGTCGCCGAGGGCTGCCGGCCGCTGGATGCGGCGGCGCAGGCGCGGGCGGCGCGGCTCGGCACCTTCCGGGCGCAGCGGCTGGCGCGGCTGGACGTGGCGCAGACGCAGCACGACCTGGACCGCCTGCTGCGGGCCGCCTGACCATGGGCGGGCTGCTGGACGATCCCTTCGGCTGGGTGGCGGTCGCCTCCACCTGGGTGCTGCCGGTGCTGTTCGCCGTCACCTTCCACGAGGCGGCGCACGGCTGGGTGGCCGACAAGCTGGGCGACCCGACGGCGCGGCTGGCCGGGCGCATCTCGGCCAATCCGCTGCGCCACGTGGACCCCTTCGGCACCGTGATCCTGCCCGCCCTGCTGCTGTTGCTGCGGGCGCCGTTCCTGTTCGGCTGGGCCAAGCCGGTGCCGGTGGACTTCCGCAACCTGCGCAACCCGCGCCGCGACATGGTGCTGGTGGCGGCGGCGGGGCCGGGCTCCAACCTCATCATGGCGGCCATCGCCACCGGCCTCATCTACACCGTGCCGCTGATGCCGCAGGTGGCGGCCCAGTGGTGGTACCTGAACCTGGCCAACGCCATCACCCTCAACCTGATCCTGATGGTGTTCAACCTGATCCCGCTGCCGCCGCTGGACGGCGGCCGCATCGCCGTCGGCCTGCTGCCGCGCAGCCTCGCCATGCCCTTGGCACGGCTGGAGCGGTTCGGCATTCTCATCCTGCTGGGGCTGCTGTTCCTGCTGCCGCTGGTGGGCGGGCAGATCGGCTATGACCTCAACGTGCTGTCGTGGATCGTGGGCGTGCCGGTGCAGGTGCTGACCGGCATGCTGGTCAGCCTGTTCGGACTGAATTAGGGCCCGCCAATGGCCGACGAGGTGCCCTTCGAGGAAGATCCGCCGCGGCGGATCGGCGACGCCGCCGCCATTGCCGACGCGGCGGCGGCGGACGGCGACGGGCTGGCCGCCCTGGTGCTGGAGCTTGAAGGCTTCGAAGGCCCCATCGACCTGCTGCTGACGCTCGCCCGCGACCAGAAGGTCGACCTGCTCAACATCTCCATCCTGGCGCTGGCGGAGCAGTATCTGGCCTTCATCCAGGTGGCGCGCGAGCATCATCTGGAACTGGCGGCGGATTACCTGGTGATGGCGGCGTGGCTCGCCTACCTCAAGTCGCGCCTGCTGCTGCCGCCGGAGCAGAACGACGAGGAACCCTCCGGCGAGGAACTGGCCGCCGCCCTGCAGTTCCAGCTGCGCCGCCTGGAAGCCATGCAGGACGCCGGCGAGCGCCTGATGGACCAGCCCCGCCTCGGCCACCGGCGCTTCGCCCGCGGTGCGCCGGAGGACGTGGCCGGCGTCGCCCGCTCGGTCTACGACATCACCCTCTACGACCTGCTGCGAGCCTACGCCGACCACAAGAAGCGCACCACCCGCATCGAGTTCGAGATCGAGCCGCTGACGCTGTATTCGGTCGACGACGCCATCAAGCGGCTGGAAGCCATGCTGGGCGCCATTCCCGACTGGAGCGCCCTGGCCGACTTCCTGCCCACCGGCATCGGCGAGCCGCTCATGCGCCGCTCCGCCCTGTGTGCCCACTTCATCGCGACGCTGGAGCTGTGCAAGCAGGGCAAGCTGGAAGTGCGCCAGGACGGCGGCTTCTATTCCCCCATCCGCATCCGCCCGCCGCGCACGCCGCGCATCGAGGAGGTCTGACCGTGGCCGAGGCGCCCGCCGTTCCCGCCGTTCCCGCCATTCCCGCCGAAGCGCGCCAGGGCTCGCTCGACATCGACTTCGATCATGCCGTGCGCATCGTCGAGGCGCTGATCTTCGCCTCCGCCGAGCCGGTGTCGGTGGACGGGCTGAAGGAAAAGCTGCCGGCCGCCATCGACATCCGCAAGGTGCTGGCGACCCTGCAGGAGCACTACCGCGGCCGTGGCGTGCAGCTGGTGCAGGCGGGCGGCCACTGGGCCTTCCGCACGGCGCCCGATCTGGCCGAGCGCCTGAAGGTGGAGACGGTGGAAACCCGCCGCCTGTCGCGCGCCGCCATCGAAACCCTGTCCATCATCGCCTACCACCAGCCGGTGACGCGGGCGGAGATCGAGGAAATCCGCGGCGTCGCCCTCTCCAAGGGCACCATGGACACGCTGCTGGAAGCCGGCTGGATCCGCCCGCGCGGCCGCCGGCCGTCGCCGGGTCGTCCGCTCACCTGGGGCACCACCGACCGCTTCCTCGACCACTTCGGGCTGGAGAGCCTGAAGGATCTGCCGGGCATCGAGGAACTGAAGGCCGCCGGGCTGCTGGATGCCCGCCCGGCCATTGCCGCCTATGGCGCCCGCGCCCGCGACAGCGGCGAACTGGTGGATACCGACGAGCCCGATCCCGCCGACGATCAGCTCGACATGCTGGGCGACGAGGAGTAGCCCCGCATCTTCTGCAACCCGCAGAAACACTAAGGTCTTGATATTGAGAATGGCTTGCACCACAGTGTGACGGTATGAAGGCGCCGCAGAGTCGCCAGCCTCCGGGAAGGTCGAGACAGAGGGGTCCGCGGAGCAATCGTGTCGCAGGTGCAGGCAAGCCCAACCGAATACGTCGGACGGCCGGAAGCCGCCGTTTCGCCCGTGCGGGCGCGCCGCCGCGCCACCGGCAGCCGCTGGTGGACGGTGGCGGTGCTGGTGGTGGCGACGCTCATCGCCCTGCCGGTGCTGGTGGTGGTCAGCCACATCCTGGCCCCCACCGGCGATGTCTGGCGCCATCTCGCCTCCACCGTCCTCAGCCGCTATGTGTGGAACTCCATCGGCCTGATGCTGGGCGTCGGGGCGGGGGTGCTGCTGATCGGCGTCACCACCGCCTGGCTGGTGACCATGTGCCGCTTCCCCGGCGCGCGGGTGTTCGAATGGGCGCTGCTGCTGCCCATGGCGGTGCCCGCCTATGTGATTGCCTATACCTACACCGGCCTGCTGGACTTCGCCGGCCCGGTGCAGACCGCCCTGCGCGAGGTGTTCGGCTGGACCAGCCGGCGCGACTACTGGTTCCCGCAGCTGCGGTCGCTGGAAGGCGCCATCGTGATGATGAGCCTGGTGCTTTACCCCTACGTCTACATGATGGCGCGGGCGGCCTTCCTGGAGCAGTCGGTCTGCGCGCTGGAGGCCAGCCGGGTGCTCGGCTGCGGCCGGTGGAAGAGCTTCTTCCGCATCGCCCTGCCCATGGCGCGGCCGGCCATCGTTGCCGGCACCGCCCTGGCGCTGATGGAGACGCTGAACGACTTCGGCACGGTGGCCTATTTCGCCGTCGATACCTTCACCACCGGCATCTACCGCACCTGGTTCGGCCTCGGCAATCCGGCGGCGGCGGCGCAGTTGGGGGCGGTGCTGATGCTGTTCATCTTCGCCCTGGTGATGATGGAACGATGGTCGCGCGGCCGCGCCAGCTATCAGCACATGTCCACCCGCATCCGCGCCCTGCCGCGCATCCGCCTCACCGGCTGGCGGGCGGCCCTGGCGATCACCGCCTGCGCCCTGCCGCTGCTGCTCGGTTTCGTCATTCCCGCCTGGGTGCTGGGGCAGTGGGCGGTGCTGACGTGGGATGACGTGATGGCCGGCGGCCGGTTCTGGGACCGCGCCATCAACAGCTTCCTGCTGTCCGGCTCTGCGGCCCTGGCGGCGGCGCTGATCGGCGTGCTGCTCGCCTACGGCCAGCGCATGCGCAGGAGCGCGGTGACGCTGGCGGCGGTGCGGGTGGCGAGCCTCGGCTACGCCGTGCCGGGCTCGGTCATCGCCGTCGGTGTGCTGGTGCCGCTGACCGCCTTCGACAACACCGTCGATGCCTGGATGCGGTCGATGTTCGGCTTCGGCACCGGCCTGCTGCTGACCGGCACCGCCACGGCGCTGGTCTATGCCTACCTGGTGCGGTTCCTGGCGGTGTCCTACAACGCCATTGAGGCCTCGCTCGGCAAGGTGACGCGCAACCTGGAAGGGGCGTCGCGCACCCTCGGCCACGGGCCGTTCTCCACCCTCGGCCGGGTGCATCTGCCCATCATCCGCGGCAGCATCCTGACCGGCGCGCTGCTGGTGTTCGTCGACGTGATGAAGGAACTGCCGGCGACGCTGATCATGCGCCCGTTCAACTTCGACACCCTGGCGGTGCGCACCTACGAACTGGCCTCCGACGAGCGCCTGCAGGAGGCGGCGCCGGCGGCGCTGGCCATTGTTGCGGTCGGCGTGGTGCCGGTGATACTGCTCAGCCTCGCCATCGCCCGCTCGCGCCCCGGCAGCGCCCGCTAGACCAACCGTGCCGCAGATCACACCGTGAAGGAACCCTGCCCATGAGG
This sequence comes from Caenispirillum bisanense, assembly GCF_039523075.1. Classification (NCBI taxonomy): domain Bacteria; kingdom Pseudomonadati; phylum Pseudomonadota; class Alphaproteobacteria; order Rhodospirillales; family Novispirillaceae; genus Caenispirillum; species Caenispirillum bisanense. The sequence continues at coordinate 6,370 of NZ_BAAAEP010000083.1, read as the reverse complement.
ATCGACCCCATCCGCCCCGTGTCGCTGCGCGGCGAGGTCGACCCCGACCGGGCGGGGCTGGCCCTCAGCCACGTCAGCCACGCCTACGACGGCGCGCCGGTGGTGGATGACGTGTCGCTGACCGTGGGGGCGGGGGAACTGCTGTGCCTGCTCGGCCCCTCCGGCTGCGGCAAGACCACCACCCTGCGCATCGCCGCCGGGCTGGAGGCGCCCACCGCCGGCGAGGTGCGGGTGGCCGGCACGGTGGTCGCCGACAGCCGCCAGTTCGTGCCGCCGGAGCGCCGCAACGTCGGCTTCCTGTTCCAGGATTACGCCCTGTTTCCGCACCTTTCGGTGGAGGAGAACGTCGTCTTCGGGCTCGACGGCATGCCCCGAAAGAAAAAGCAGGAAAGGGCGCTGGCGGTCCTTTCGCAGGTCGGCATGGGCGACTATATCCGGGCCTATCCGCATACCCTGTCGGGCGGCCAGCAGCAGCGGGTCGGCCTGGCCCGCGCCCTGGCGCCGGAGCCGAAGCTGATGCTGCTGGACGAGCCGTTCTCCGGCCTCGACCGCCGGCTGCGCGACCAGGTGCGGGACGAGACCCTGCATGTGCTGAAGGCCACCGGGGTGGCGACGGTGATGGTCACCCACGACCCGGAAGAAGCCATGTTCATGGCCGACTGGATCGCCCTCATGAACCGCGGGCGCATCGTCCAGATGGGCTCGCCGGTGGAACTGTACTGCTACCCGAAGACGGCCTTCGCGGCCCGCTTCTTCGGCGAGGTGAACGAGTTTTCGGCCCGCGTGGCCGGTGGCCGGGTGGAAACGCCGCTCGGTCCCCTGGACCCGCACGGGCATGCCGATGGCGCCGCCGTCACCGTCATGGTGCGGCCGGAGGCGCTGCAGCTGGCGGCCATCGAGGATGGAGGGACGCCGGCGGTGGTCGGCCGGGTGCTTGCCTCGCGCATGCTCGGTCGCACCAGCCTCGTCCACCTGCAGGTGGAAACGCCGGACGGGGCGGGGCTGCACCTGCACGCGCGGGTGCCGGGACGCTACCTGCCGCCGCCCGACGAGCGGCTGGAGGTGTCCCTCGACCGCAGTCTGGCCTTCGTCTACGCGGCGAACGAAGACTGACATAAATCGGCAACGGCCCCGCATGTTGCGATGGGCGGGGCTTTCTGCGATGATCCGCGGACTTTGACGCGGCGCAGACAGTCAGTTTCGGAGAATCTGTCTATGGGTACTTTCAGCATCTGGCACTGGATCATCGTTCTGCTGGTGGTCCTGGTCCTGTTCGGCGCCGGCAAGATTCCGCGGCTCATGGGCGATGTGGCCAAGGGCGTGAACGCCTTCAAGAAGGGGCTCAAGGAAGGCGACGAGGGCGATGCCGCCGCCTCGGGCGACCGCAAGGCCATCGAAGGCGGTGCCGCCAGCACCACCTCCACCGCCACCGGCGCGCCGGTGAACAAGGAGCGCGACGGGGCGGCCCAGGGCTGATCCCATCCGCGTGCGGCGGCGCTGCGGATGATGCCGGCGCCGCCGACGCCTTCGACCCCTTGCGAAGGTTTCCTTCATGTTCGACTTCGGCTGGGATGAACTCGGCCTCATCATCGTGATCGCGGTTCTGTTTCTCGGCCCCAAGGAACTGCCGCACGCCCTGCGCACGCTCGGCCGCTGGGTCCGCCGCATCCGCGGCATGGCCCGCGAGTTCCAGCGCCACATCGACGACGTGGTGCGCGAGGCGGAACTGGAAGAGGTGCGCGACGGCCTGAAGAAGGCGCGCACCATGGACTTCGGGCGCGAAATCGAAAAGCAGGTGGACCCCACCGGCGATCTCACCCGCGATCTCAACGCCGCCCGCAAGGACCTGGACCTCAACGTCGCGCCGCGCGCCATGACCCCGGCCGATGCCGGCGTTGGCGGCAGCACGACGACCGGCCCGGGTCCCGAGGCCGCGGCCCCCGATCCCGCTCCGACCCCGGCTGCGGCCCCGGCCGCCGCTCCGGCGCAGGTGCAGGCGACGGCGGCGGTGCAGGCTCCGGCCCCGGCGGCCGAGGCGCCCAAGGCGGCCTCCGGCGACAGGGGGGCATGACCGATGGCGGCCATTCACGAAAATCCCGAAGAAAACAAGATGCCGCTGCTGGAGCATCTGCTTGAACTGCGCAAGCGGCTGCTCTACTGCACGGTGACGTTCATCGTCGCCTTCTTCGGCTGCTACTTCGTCGCCGAGTACATCTACGGCTTCCTGGTGCAGCCGCTGGCCGACATCATGCACGAGGTCGGCGGCAGCCAGCGCATGATCTACACGGCGCTGACCGAAGCCTTCTTCACCTACATCAAGGTGGGGGCCTTCGGCGCGGCGGTGATCGGCTTCCCGGTCTTCGCCTGGCAGCTGTGGCGGTTCGTGGCACCGGGCCTGTACCGGCACGAGAAGAAGGCCTTCCTGCCGTTCCTGCTCATGAGCCCGGTGCTGTTCGCGGCCGGGGCGGCGCTGGTCTACTACTTCGTCATCCCCATGGCGTGGCGGTTCCTGCTCGGCTTCCAGACCGGCGCCGACCAGACCGTGCTGCCCATCGAACTGGAAGCCAAGGTCGGCGAATACCTGGCCCTGGTGATGAAGCTGATCCTCGCCTTCGGCATCAGCTTCCAGCTGCCGGTGGTGCTGACCCTGCTGGCGCGGGCCGGGGTGGTGACCAAGGAAGGGCTGAAGAGCAAGCGGCGCTATGCCATCGTCTGCGTCTTCATCTTCGCCGCCGTCATCACGCCGCCGGATGTCATCAGTCAGGTCGGGCTTGCCCTGCCGCTCATCGCCCTTTACGAGTTGTCCATCGTCACCGTCGGGCTCATGCAGCGCAAGCGGGAGGAGGTTCTGGAAGAGGACACCGCCGCCGAACTGGAAGCCGATGGCGTCGAGGAAACCGATTTCAACCAGCGGTGAGGCTGCGCCGCCCCTGTGGCGGCGCTCCCACCTCCGGTGACACCTTCTTGATTTCATTATAGAAAGACCGGAGCGCTCATGCTCGACGTCAAGTGGATCCGCGACAACCCCGAGGCCTTCGACCAGGGGCTGGCCCGCCGCGGCCTTGCCCCCCTGTCGGCCCAGATCCAGCAGATCGACGCCCGCCGCCGGGCCCTGCAGACGGAAATGCAGGACCTGCAGGCCCGCCGCAACGAGGCCTCGCGCGAGATCGGCAAGATCAAGGGGCAGGGCGGCGACGCCTCCGCCCTGATGGAGGAAGTCGCGTCCCTGAAGTCGCGCCTGACCGAGGCCGAGGACGGCGAGAAGGCGGCGGCGGCGGAGATCGACGCCCTGCTGATGGCGCTGCCCAACATCCCGGCCGACGACGTGCCCGACGGCAAGGACGAGACGGAGAACGTCGAGGTCCGCACCTGGGGCACGCCGCGCCCCTTCGACTTCGAGGCGAAGGAGCATGATGCCCTCGGCACCGCCCTCGGCCTGATGGACTTCGAGACGGCGGCCGGCCTGTCGGGCGCCCGCTTCGTGGTGCTGAAGGGCAAGCTGGCGCGGCTGGAGCGGGCGCTGGCCCAGTTCATGCTCGACCTGCACGGCAACGAGCACGGCTATACCGAGATGAACACCCCGGTGCTGGTGCGCGACGAGCCGCTGTACGGCACCGGCCAGCTGCCCAAGTTCGCCGAAGACCTGTTCCGCACCGAGGACGGCCGCTGGCTGATCCCGACGGCGGAGGTGACGCTGACCAACACCGTCGCCGACCAGATCCTGAGCGAAGCCAAGCTGCCCATCCGCATGACCGCCTTCACCCTGTGCTTCCGCTCCGAGGCCGGGGCGGCGGGCAAGGACACCCGCGGCATGATCCGCCAGCACCAGTTCGAGAAGGTGGAACTGGTGACCATCGCCCACCCCGACCACAGCGACGCCGAGCACGAGCGCATGACCCGCTGCGCCGAGGAGGTGCTGAAGCGCCTGGGCCTGCCGTACCGGGTGGTGGCGCTGTGCACCGGCGACATGGGCTTCTCGGCCCGCAAGACCTACGACATCGAGGTCTGGCTGCCGGGGCAGGGGCGGTTCCGCGAGATCAGCTCGTGCTCCAACACCGGCGACTTCCAGGCCCGGCGCATGAAGGCGCGGTTCCGGCCGGAGGGCGAGAAGGGCACCCGCTTCGTCCACACCCTCAACGGCTCCGCCCTGGCGGTCGGCCGCTGCCTGATCGCGGTGATGGAGAACTACCAGCAGGCGGACGGCTCCATCATCGTGCCGGAGGTGCTGCGGCCCTACATGGGCGGGCTGGAAGTGATCGCCGCCGATGTTTGAGCCGATCACCGACCTGTCGGCGGCGCGCATCCTCATCTCCAACGATGACGGCATCCATGCCCCCGGCATCAAGCTGCTGGAAGACATCGCCCGCACCCTGAGCGACGACGTGTGGGTGGTGGCCCCGGAAGGCGAGCAGAGCGGCGCCGGCCATTCCCTCACCCTGCACAGCCCGCTGCGTTACCGCGAGCTGGACGAGCGCCACATCGCCGTCGACGGCACGCCGACCGACGCCGTGCTGCTGGCGGTCAACAAGCTGGTGCCGGGGCGCAAGCCGACGCTGCTGCTGTCGGGCATCAACCGCGGGGCCAACCTGGGCGACGACGTCACCTATTCCGGCACCATCGCGGCGGCCATCGAGGGCACCCTGCTGGGCGTGCCGTCCATCGCCCTGAGCCAGATCTTCCGCCACCCCGATCCGGTGCCGTGGGACACGGCGCGGGCGCATGCGGCGCGCGTCATTCGCGCCTGCTGCAGCCAGGGCTGGGCGCGCAACGTCGCCATCAACGTCAACTTCCCCAACTGCGCCGCCGATGCGGTCGCGGGGGTGGAAGTGGTGCGCCAGGGCAAGCGCAAGCTCGGCGACGGCCTGATCGAGCGGCACGACCCGCGTGGCCGCCCCTATGTGTGGATCGGTCCGCAGCGCAACGAGGAAACCACCGTCGTCGGCACCGACATCGAGGCGGTGCGGCGTAACGTCATCTCGGTGACGCCGCTGTGCGTCGACCTCACCCACGAGCCCACCATGCTGGCGCTGAAGCAGGTGCTGCGATGATGGACCCCAGCCACAAGGCGCAGCTGGTGATGGAGTTGCGCCGGCAGGGGGTGGATGATCCGCGGGTGATGGCGGTGCTGGAGTCGGTGCCGCGCGAGCTGTTCGTCGACCCCATGTACCAGGACCAGTCGTGGGCCAACCGGGCGCTGCCCATCGGCTGCGGCCAGACCATCAGCCAGCCGCTGGTCGTGGCGCAGATGACAATGCATCTGGAGGTCGGCCCGCGCATGAAGGTGCTGGAGATCGGCACCGGCTCCGGCTATCAGGCGGCGGTGCTGTCGCGGCTGTGCCGCCGGCTCTACACCATCGAGCGCCACCGCCCGCTGCTGCGGGTGGCGGAGCAGCGCTTCCAGCAGCTTGGCCTGCACAACATCACCACCATGCTGGGCGACGGCACCCGCGGCTGGCCGGAACAGGCGCCGTTCGACCGCATCATGGTCACCGCCGCCGCCTTCGGCGAGATCCCGCAGGCGCTGGTCGATCAGCTGAAGCCGGGTGGCATCCTGGTGCTGCCCATCGGCTATGAGCCCGGCACCGACCAGGATCTGCTGAAGGTCCGCAAGCCGGAGGAAGAGGGCGCCGAGCCGGTGGTGCAGCGGCTGTTCCCGGTGCGCTTCGTGCCGCTGGTCGAAGGCCTGCCCATGGGCAATGGCTGATTGCGGCGGATCGTCCATTGAGCCGCGCGCCAACCCCGTATAGGCTGTGCGCCATGTGGACGAGGGGAACAATCGCGCGCCACGGCCGCCGCATCGCCCTGCTGACCGCCCTGGCGGCGGTCGGCCTGAGCGCCTGTGCCGAGTGGGACGCCCAGCCCGAATACGGCGAGTTCCGCCGCACCCAGGCGAGCGCCGCGACGGCGGCCGGTTCCGGCCGGCCGGTGCCGGCGCAGGTGACGGTGGCGCGCGGCGACACGGTCTATGGCATCGCCCGCACCTACGGCGTGCCCATGCGCCAGCTGATCGAGATGAACCGGCTGGCGCCGCCCTACACCCTCTATGTCGGCCAGACCCTGCGCATGCCGGCGCAGCAGGTTTACGTCGTGCAGGCGGGCGACAGCCTCTACGGCATCTCGCGCACCCACGCGGTCGACATGAACGCGCTCGCCCGTACCAACCGGCTGGCGCCGCCTTACACGCTGCAGGCCGGTCAGCGGCTGGTGCTGCCGGGGGTGGTGCAGGCCATCGCCGAGGAACGGGCGGAACCCGACCCCAAGCCGTCGCAGCTGGCGGAGGCGCGTCCGGCCGGGACGCCGGCGCCGACCGGGCAGGGCACCGCCGCGCCCGCCGCCGGTCAGCCGGGCGGCCCGGCAGGCGGAACTGCCG
>NZ_BAAAEP010000082.1:0-12245 GCF_039523075.1 Caenispirillum bisanense | reverse complement strand
GGGCCGATGCGGCGCTGTTGTCGCCGGTGTTCCCGACCCGCAGCCAGCCCGCCGCCGCCGCGCCACCGCCGCCACCGTGCAGGCGAGGGCGGCGCGCTCCGCCGCCGCGACCTCGTAATGGCGCAGGCTCAGCACCGTGCCGGCCGGCAGGCGCGCCGCCAGCGCCGCCGGGTCCGGCGTGCGGCGGGCATCGGTGACGGCCACCCGGCAGGGGAAATTGAGCCTGCGGCGGCGCTTTGCTAGGGTGCGGGTCGACATTCCGCCACTCTAGCATCGGGTTCAGCCGCCGCCATGTCCGACCACACCCCTTCCGTCGATACCGCCGCCGCCCTTGCCGAGGTGCAGGCCGCCATTGCCCGTGCGGCGCGCGAGGCGGCGCGGGCGCCGGAATCGGTCACCCTGGTGGCGGTCTCCAAGGTGCATGGCGAGGACCGCATCCTGCCGGTGCTGACCGCCGGCCAGCGGGTGTTCGGCGAAAATCGGGTGCAGGAGGCGCAGGGCAAGTGGCCGGCGCTGAAGGCCCGCTTCCCTGACGTGGAACTGCACCTGATCGGCCCGCTGCAGTCCAACAAGGCGAAGGAGGCGGTGGCGCTGTTCGACGTCATCGAGACGGTGGACCGCGACAAGATCGCCGTGGCGCTGGCCGCCGAGATGGACAAGCAGGGCCGCCGCGTGCCGGTGCTGGTGCAGGTGAACACCGGCCGCGAGCCGCAGAAGGCCGGCATCGCCCCCGACGAGGCCGACGCCTTCATCGCCCGCTGCCGCGACGATCTCGGGCTCGATGTGCGCGGCCTCATGTGCATTCCGCCGGTGGACGAGGAACCGGCCCTGCACTTTGCCCTGCTGCGGGAAATCGCCCGCCGCAACGGCCTTGAGGTGCTGTCCATGGGCATGAGCGACGATTTCCCCACCGCCATCGCGCTGGGCGCCACCCACGTGCGGGTCGGCACCGCCATCTTCGGCAGCCGCCCCACCGCCGACTGAGGGCCGCGGGCAGAGGCTCAGGCGGCGGGGCCGTAGTTTTTATGTTCAGGCGGCCGGGCCGCCTTGGCGGGCGAGCAGCTGCTGCAGGGCCGCCTTCACCTCCGCCAGTTCGCTGCGGATGGCGGCCAGGTCCTGGTGTTCCTCGCGGTGCAGGCTGATGTTCTCCGCCCGGATGATGGCGGCTTCGGCGGCGGCGGCCTCGGCCGCTTCGGCCACCGCCTCCTGCCGGTCCTCGGCGGCGACCGTCGACATGGCGTCGACGATGATGCCGATGAACAGGTTCAGGATGGCGAAGCTCATCATGATGATGAACGGCACGAAGAACATCCACGCCAGCGGGTAGACCTCCATCACCGGCCGCACGATGCCCATGGACCAGCTTTCCAGCGTCATCACCTGGAACAGGGTGTACATGGAGGCGCCGATGGAGCCGAACCAGTCGGGGAAGCTGGCGCCGAACAGCTTGGTCGCCAGCACCGCCCCGACATAGAAGCACAGGCCGATGATGGCGCAGACCGAGAACAGGCCCGGAATGGCGGTGACCAGCGCCGTCACCACCCGCCGCATCTGCGGCACCACCGAAATCAGGCGCAGCACCCGCAGGATGCGCAGCGCCCGCATCACCGCCAGCGGTCCGGTGGCGGGGATGAGCGCGATGCCGACGATGATGAAGTCGAACACGTTCCAGCCGTTGCGGAAGAACGACAGGCGGCGGTAGGCCAGCTTGGCGGCGATCTCGGCCACGAAGATGGCGACCACCACGCGGTCGAGGGTGAGCAGCGCCGTTTCCGCCGCGCCCGTGACCCAACCGGTGGTTTCGAGCCCGAGGGTGATGCCGTTCAGGATGATGAGCGCCATGATGAAGCGCTGGACGGTGGGGCCCTCGACGAAAAGGCCGATGCGGTCGCGCAGGGGCAGGGGGTCCGATGCTGTCATGTCGCTCTTGCCCGGTTGGTCCAGGGGGTGCGGGACGGTGCGGCGGGAGTTTATATGGGGCGCTGGCGGGAATTCAAAGGCGGGCCGTAATGCGGCTTGCAAAATGGCGGCGACCCGCCTATTTTTCCGGCCTCTTCCCGGCGCCGGCGTAGCTCAGGGGTAGAGCAACTGATTCGTAATCAGTAGGTCGTAGGTTCAAATCCTATCGCCGGCACCAGTTTCGAAAGGCCCGTCCGCCCCGCGCGGACGGGCCTTTTCGCTGCCGCATCGACGGCGGGCGGAGGGTGGGCGTTGCGCAGTGCGGAACAAAACCCCGGGCGCCATGGTTGTACTCACCGGCGGCGGCCCCGGCGGTGGCATGGACCACCCCGACCATCCGGTGTCAGCGCCGGGCGCCGCCGCCACCCTGCCCGCTCCTCTGGCGCGGCCGGCTGCTGCCCATGCGGCTGCCGAGCGCGGTCCGGGCGGCGGTCAGGGCGCCGGCGCCGTCCTCGGCCGCCAGCCCGCAGATGGCCGCCGCCTCGGCGGCCGGCAGGGCTTCCACCGTCACCAGCACCAGCATCGCCCGCTGCGGCGGCGGCAGCGCGGCCAGCCGTTCGTGCAGCGGACCGAGGTGGCCGTCGTGCGGACATACCACCTGGCGCGCCGCCTCCTGCACCAGGGTGAACAGTTGCGCCAGGTCGCGGCCCTGCGGCCGGCCGTCGGCATCGCGCGGCAGGCGGGCAATCGCCATGGCGACGGCGGCATCGCCGGCAAGGCGCGAAGCGGTCAGCAGAAAGGCATGGCGGCGGAGGCGGGGCAACAGGCCGCGGAGGGCATGCGCATCAAACATCGGCGACATCCGGCTCCCGTCATAAAGGTACCAGAACACCGCGGCGACGGATCATGCCGCCGCCGTAACCACCCCGTCGGCAAGTATGTGAAGCCCGCCGCCGCCGAGGCAACCGTGGCCGTACCGGCATCCGGCTTACAGAACCGTCGAAAGATCGCGCCTCAACCGATGCCCGGCGGCAGCGGGTCGGCGGCGGCCAGCACCACATGGAAGGTGGAGCCGCGGCCGGGCTCGGACTCCACCCGGATGCGGCCGCCGTGGCGGTCGACGATCTTCTTGGCGATGGCCAGCCCGATGCCGGTGCCGGAATAATGCTCCCGCCCGTGCAGGCGCTGGAAGATCAGGAAGATGCGGTCGAAGTGGGCGGCGTCGATGCCGATGCCGTTGTCGGCGATGGAGAACCGCCAGTGATGCCCGCCCTCCGCCGCCACCGACACGGTGACCACCGGCGGCCGTTCCGGGTGGCGGTACTTGAGGGCGTTGCCGAGCAGGTTCTGGAACAGCCGCACCAGCTCGCCGGGGTCGCCCAGCACCTCCGGCAGGTCGCCGTCCGGCGGCACCACCACGGTGGCGTTGTTCTCCTCCACCGTCAGCCGCAGGTTGGTGAGCGCCTGGCGCAGCACCGCCGCCATGGCGACCGGCGCCATGGGGCGGCCGCTGCGGCCGATGCGGGAATACTCCAGCAGGTCCTGGATCAGCCGCTGCATGCGGGCGGCGCCGTCGACGGCATGGCGGATGAACTCGTCCGCCGTCGGGTCGATGCGGCCGCGATAGCGCCGCTCCAGCAGCTGCAGGTAGCTGGTGATCATGCGCAGCGGTTCCTGCAGGTCGTGGCTGGCGACATAGGCGAACTGCTCCAGCTCGCGGTTCGACTCGGCCAGTTCCTTCACCAGCTGCGACAGCCGTTCCTCCACCCGCTTGCGGTCGGTGATGTCGGAGCGGATGCCGATGAAGCGCCCTTCCGGCGTGCGGCGTTCGCGCACCAGATGCCAGCGGCCCTCGGCGGTGAACAGCTCGAACGGCTCCGGGCTCGGGTTGTGGAGGCGGCGGCGGCGCTTTTCGATGTAGGCCTGCGGATCGGTGCGGGCGAGGGGGTCGGTCACCACCCGCGGCGGCGTCAGCGACAGCCGCACCACGTCGTCGAACGGCCGCCCGCGCATTTGTTCCAGCGGCGGAATGTACCAGAAGAAGTCGCGGTAGGCCTTGTTGAAGAACAGCACCGTGTCGTCGGTGTCGAACAGCACCAGGGCGTCGGGGATGCTGTCCAGCGCCTCGCGCAGCAGCCGTTCGGCGCGCTGCGCCTCCATGTCGCGGGTGACGTCCACCGCCACCAGCCGCACCGCCGGGCCGTCGTCCCAGCGGGTGGCCTGGGCGGTCCAGTCGAGCCAGCGGCGGCGATCGCTGCCCGGCCCCTGCAGCCGCCCGCGCACCGCCTCCTTCGCCTCGGCCGGGGCGGCGGCGGCGTCCTCGGCCAGGGCGAGCAGCGCCTCCGCCTCCGGCAGCTCGGCCAGGGCGGCATGGCCGTCCATCAGGGCGCGGCCGGCATCATTGGCCCACAGCACCGGAAACGGCTGCGCCGCCGCCGTCACCAGCACCGGCTGCGGCAACTGGTCAAGCAGGTCGCGGAACGTGTCCCGGTTGTGCGGCATTCGAGAGGACTGCCTGTGGTTCAAGCGATGCGTGCCGGAGGGTAGCAGGACGGGGCCGGCGAATGAACGCGAAAGTCTCGCTGCATCATTCCAGCAAGGGCTGTGTCTTTGCACGTCTTTTGATCTGCGGCCCCGCCAGAGGTGTTGCCCTTACCCCTGTTGCGGCCGTAACATGGCGCCAGACACCTGGGGGAGGGGTCCCGCTCGCGCGGGACGCAGGGAGCGGATGGCCGCCAGTCGATGAGCACCGAGAGCGTGAAGCAGGGCCACGCGCCGTCGCCGGCGTCCGGGCTCGATCTCGTTCCGCCGCCGGACCTGCACCGCAGTGCTCTGGACGGTGCGCCCGACGCCATCGTCGTGCTTGACCATGACGGCATCATCCTGGCCTGGAACCGCGCCGCCTCCGCCCTGCTGGGGCACGACGCGGCCGAGGTGGTGGGGGCGCCGGTCGACCTGATCCTGACCGTGCCCGACGGCGGCCTCGACCTCTTCCTCGGCGATCCGCCCGATGCGGTCGAAGCCGGCGGCCGGCGGTTCCTGCCGCTGGTGGCCGCCGACGGCCGCACCCTGACCTGCGAGATCACCATCGGCGTCGCCCCGGCGCCCTGCCGGCTGTTCGTCTGCACCCTGCGCGACGCCACCCTGGCCTTCGCCGGCCTGGGCGACGTGTGGGACGGCGCGGAAGAGCGCCTCGGCTCGCTGGCCGCCAACATGCCGGGCATCATCTTCCAGCGGGTGATGCAGCCCGACGGCACCATCTACTACCCGTTCTTCTCCGCCGGGGTGCGCGACCTGCTGGGCTACGAGCCCGAGGACATGCGGCTGGCCCGCGACGGCTGCATCGACGCCATCCACTGGGCCGACCGCGACCGCTACATGCAGGCCATGCGCCGCTCGGCCCAGGATCTCTGCGTCTATACCGAGGAATTCCGCGCCATCGCCGCCAGCGGCGAGGTCAAGTGGCTGTCCGGCACCGCGCGGCCGGAGCGCATGCCCAACGGCGACATCCTGTGGGACGGCGTGCTGATCGACGTCACCGACCGCATGCGGGCGGAGCAGCGGCTGGAAATGATCATGGATCATGCCGCCGACTGCATCATCACCATCGGCGAGAGCGGGCTTGTCGAAACGGTGAATGCCGCCACCACGCTCACCTTCGGCTATGCCGAAAGCGAGCTGATCGGCCGCAACGTCAGCGTGCTGATGCCGCCGGTCCACCGCGACCGCCACCAGAGCTACATCCGCCGCTACCTCGGCACCGGCGAGAGCAGCATGCTCGGCGCCGGGGCGCGGGAACTGGAAGGCCAGCGCAAGGACGGCACCGTCTTCCCCATCGAACTGGCGCTGTCGGAGGTGCTGAGCGAGGGGCGGCGGGTGTTCATCGCCGTGCTGCGCGACATCACCGCCCGCAAGGAGACGGAACGCGCCCTGCACGAGACCGAGCAGCGGCTGCGCACCATCGCCGACAACATCAACGGCATGGTGTTCCAGCGCATTCTCGAAGCCGACGGGTCGGTGCGCTACACCTACGTCAACGAGGGCGCCAAGAAGGTGGCGGGCATCGACCCGGAGGAAATGCTGGCCGATGCCAGCCTGTTCCTCGACCGCCTCAACCCCGACGACCGGGCCGCCTTCATGGAAGCGCTGTCCCGCTCCGCCCGCAGCCTGGAGCCGGTGGAGATGGACGTGCGCGTCATCCACCGCTCCGGCGAGGAACGCTGGCTGCGCTCGTGGTCGCGGCCGCGGCGGCTGGACGACGGGCGCATGGCGTGGGACGGCGTGGCGCTGGACGTCACCGACCGCAAGCGGGCGGAGGAACGGCTGATGTTCCTCGCCTACTACGACCCGATGACCGGCCTCGGCAACCGCACCCTGTTCCTGGAGCGGTTCCACCGGGCGCGGGCGCAGGCCAACCGCACCCAGTCGTGGATCGGCTTCCTGTCGCTCGGCCTTGACCGCTTCAGCATCATCAATGCCACCCTCGGCCATTCGGTGGGCGACCGGGTGCTGAAGGCGGTGGCGGAGCGGCTGCAGGGCTGCTGCGGCAGCAGCGACGTGCTGTGCCGCGCCGGCGGCGACCGCTTCATGGTGCTGCTGACCGGCATCGCCACCCTGGCGGAGATGTTCGAGGCGGTTGAGCGCATCCACGCCGCCTTCGCCCAGCCCATCGCCATCGACGGGCAGGAGTTCGACCTCACCCTGTCGATCGGCGGCAGCCTTTATCCGCGCGACGGCGACTCGGCGGAAACCCTCATCATGCACGCCGATGCCGCGCTCAACCGGGCGAAGGCGCAGGGCCCCGGCAGCTTCCAGCTGTTCAGCGAGGAAATGGGCCAGCGGGCGGTGCAGACCCTGGCCATGCAGGCCCGCCTGCGCCGCGCCATCGAAAACCGCGAGTTCGTCGCCTTCTTCCAGCCGCAGGTGGACGTGCGCACCGGCGCCTTCGTCGGCATGGAGGCGCTGGCCCGCTGGCAGAGCCCCGACCGCGGCCTGGTGCCGCCCGGCGAGTTCATCCCGGTGGCGGAGGAATTCGGCCTCATCGACGCCATCTGCGAGCAGGTGCTGGACGACGCCTGCCGCTGGACCAAGGCCTGGCACGACGCCGGCCTGCCGCAGGTGCCGGTGGCGGTGAACATTTCCGGCCGCCAGTTCCACAACTCCCGCCGGCTGCTGCAGACGGTGGAGGACGCCCTGGCCGCCACCGGCCTGGACCCGCGCTTCCTGGAGCTGGAGCTGACGGAAAGCTCGGCCATGACCGACCCGGAGAACGCCATCGCCGTGGTGCGGCAGCTGCGTGACCGCGGCGTTGCCTCCTCCATCGACGATTTCGGCACCGGCTATTCGTCGCTGTCGGTGCTGAAGCGGTTCCCCATCCGCAAGCTGAAGATCGACCGCAGCTTCGTGCTCGACGTCACCACCGACATGAACGACGCCGCCATCGTCTGCGCCATGATCGCCATGGCCAATGCGCTGAACCTGAAGGTGGTGGCCGAAGGCGTGGAAACCATGGAACACCTGGACTTCCTGCACGGCGTCGGCTGCGACAGCATCCAGGGCTATCTGGTCGCCAAACCGTTGCCGGCGGCCGAGATGGAGGCCCTGTTCCGCAAGGGCCCGCCCCTCAAGCCGCGCTGACTCGCCCGAGTCGCCGATGATTCCGTTGCGAACCCGACATGAAAACCGCCGTGCTCCGGTGCCTGCAACTGCTTTTGCAGATAGGGCGGCGCGGGAACGCCACGACCTTGAAACGTCACGGAAACTACATGCGGAGCCGGCGCCGTGAGCGGCCATGTGAAAGCCTCCTACACGGTGCCCTGCGCCTCCGCCTTCCGCGATGCGGTGGAGGCCCTGGCCTGCCGCAAGGGCGTCAATGCCGGCGACATCGCCCGCTCGATCATGCTGGTGGTGCCGCCGCTGGAGATCGAGAGCCACCCCGACCCCGGCGGCCCGGCCGAGGAGGATCGCGAGACGGTGGTGCTGAAAAGCGGCCCCTCCCAGGGGCGGCCGTGGAAGCGCAAGCCGCGCCTGCAGGTGCGCACCGTGCCGGGACTGTCGATCCCCTTCATCCGCCGGGCGCTCGACATCGCGCTGAAGCTGGAAAGCGGCGCCCGCCGCATCGACCTGATCGACCCCCGCAGCCGCACCGGCCGCCCGTCGCCCCAGGCCGAGGCCGCCCCGCCTCCGCCTCCCCCGCCGCCACCTCCCCCTCCGCCACCACCGCCTCCGCCTCCGCCTCCTCCGCCTCCGCCTCCCAAGGCCGAGCCGGACCCGGCGCTGCTGGAGGAGCTGGAGCGGCTGCGGGCAGTCGTTTCGGTGCTGGCGTTCGAGCCGCTGCCCAACGGCGTGCAGACGCGCGAGGAAGCGCTCTACGTGCTCGGGTTTCCGCCCTCGGCGCGGCCCGACAAGCACACCCTGCGGGCGCGGTTCCGCATGCTGGCGACCATCCACCACCCGGACGGCCGCTATGGCAGTCACGACCGCATGGCGCAGATCAACGCCGCCATCGATCTGTTGCGCTGACGGAACGGGGATGGCGCGCCGACGGCGCCGTGAACGCGGGTCTGCGGCCGCATCGCCGTCCGCTGCGGCCCGGTGCTGCCCGCCGTCACCCTTGCATGACGCGCGCAATCGGTTATATTACACCGTGTAATCCGACATTCTCATACCCCTCCGGGGTTTCGAGAGTGGGCCCCGAAGGCCCGCTCTTTTTTGTTTCACCACCACGGATGAAGACCGACCGATGGACCTGATGACCCGCATCTCTGACCTGATCGAGCCGACGCTCGACGACATGGGCTACGAGCTTGTGCGCGTGCAGCTGTTCGGCGGCCAGCGGCAGACGCTGCAGATCATGGCGGAACGCAAGGACGGCGGCATGGGCATCGAGGACTGCACGGCCATCAGCCATGCCGTCTCGGCCATTCTCGACGTCGAGGACCCCATCGCCGGCGCCTATCATCTGGAGGTCAGCTCCCCCGGCCTGGACCGGCCGCTGACCCGCGCCAAGGACTTCGTCACCTGGGCCGGCTTCGATGCCAAGGTGGAACTGGCGCAGCCGCACGACGGCCGCAAGCGCTTCTCCGGCCAGCTGCTCGGCCTGGATGCCGAGGCGGACACGGTGCAGATGCGGCTGGTGGAGACCAACGAGGAGGTGAGCATCCCGCGCGCCGAGATCGGCAAGGCGAAGCTCATCCTCAACGACTCCCTGCTGGCCTGGGCCAAGGCGCAGCAGGACGAAGAGGCCGGCGACAGCGACAGCGACGACACGGCCGTCAACGACGACGACAACTGAGGCTAGGCGAAGAGAGATGGAACGAACCGTAGGCATGGCCCGTCCGGAGCTTCTGCAGGTCGCCGACACGGTGGCCCGCGACAAGGGCATCGACCGGGAGGAAGTGTTCCTCGCCATGGAGCAGGCCATTCAGAAGGCCGGGCGCTCCAAGTACGGGCACGAGAACGACATCCGCGCCACCATCGACCGCCACAGCGGCGAAATCCGCCTCGCCCGTTACCTTGAGGTCGTGCCGACGCGCGCCGAGGTCGAGGACGAGAACATCCAGATCCCGCTCGACCGCGCCAGCCGCAAGAAGCCGGGCATCGAGGTCGGCCAGTTCCTGGTCGATCCGCTGCCGCCCATCGACTTCGGCCGCATCGCCGCCCAGACCGCCAAGCAGGTCATCGTCCAGAAGGTCCGCGACGCCGAGCGCGAGCGCCAGTACAACGAGTACAAGGACCGCATCGGCGAGATCGTCAACGGCCTGGTCAAGCGCGTCGAGTTCGGCAACGTCATCGTCGACCTGGGCCGGGCGGAGGCGCTCATGCGCCGCGACGACCTGATCCCGCGCGAGCACTTCAAGAACGGCGACCGCGTGCGCTGCTACATCAAGGACGTGCGGCAGGAGCCGCGCGGCCCGCAGATCTTCTGCTCGCGCACCGACCCCGGCTTCATGGCCGCCCTGTTCGCCCAGGAAGTGCCGGAAATCTACGACGGCATCATCGAGATCAAGGCGGTCGCCCGCGACCCCGGCTCGCGCGCCAAGATCGCCGTGCTGAGCAAGGACAACTCCATCGACCCGGTCGGCGCCTGCGTCGGCATGCGCGGCTCGCGCGTGCAGGCGGTGGTGGCCGAGCTGCAGGGCGAGAAGATCGACATCATCCAGTGGTCCGAGGACGCCGCCACCTTCGTGGTCAACGGCCTCGCCCCGGCGGAAGTGGCCAAGGTGGTGCTGGACGAGGAAAGCCGCCGCATCGAAGTGGTGGTGCCCGACGATCAGCTGTCGCTGGCCATCGGCCGCCGCGGCCAGAACGTGCGCCTGGCCAGCCAGCTGACCGGCTGGGACATCGACATCATGACCGAGGCGGAAGAGAGCGAGCGCCGGCAGGAAGAATTCCGCACCCGCTCGGCTTTGTTCATCGAGGCCCTGGATATCGACGACGTCATTGCCCATCTCCTGGTCACCGAAGGGTTCGAGACCCTGGAGGAGATCGCCTATTGCCCGCTCGATGAACTGTCGACCATCGAAGGCTTCGATGAGGACGTGGCGGCGGAACTCCAGGCCCGCGCCCGCGTCTTCATCGAGGAGCGCAACGAAAAGGCCGACGAGCGCCGCCGCGAACTGGGCGTCGCCGACGAGCTGATGGAGGTCGACGGCCTCACCCCGGTGATGGTGGTGAAGCTGGGCGAGAACGACGTCAAGACCCTCGACGACCTGGGCGATCTGGCCGGTGACGAACTGCGGGAGATCGTCGGCAAGGACGAACTGACCGCCGACGAAGCCAACGCCATCATCATGGCCGCCCGCGCCCACTGGTTCGCCGAGGAGGACGCGGCTGCCGCCGCCGACGCCGGCGACGAGACGACGGAGGGCTGAGCGGCCGATGACGCAGCAGCAGCGGCCGGAAGACCCCGCCGTCCCGGCTCCCGCAGCGGAGCCGGCGGCGACGGCGGACGAGGACCAGGGCGATGTCGGGCCGGCCGATGAGGACGGCGCCGACGACGACCTCGACCCGTCCGGTCCGCACCGCCGCTGCATCGTCTCCGGCACGGTGCTGCCCAAGGATGCGCTGATGCGCTTTGTGGTGGCACCGGACGGAACCGTGGTCCCGGATCTGGAAAACGCCCTCCCCGGTCGGGGTTTGTGGTTGAGCCCCCGCCGGGATATGATAGAAACGGCCGTGACCAAACGGGCCTTTGCCCGGGCGGCCCGGCGCAAGGTGGACGTTCCGCCCGATCTGGCGGACCGGATTGACCTGCTGATGCGCCGCAAGTTCCTGAACCTGCTGGGCCTGGCCCGGCGTTCGGGGGCGGTGACCGCCGGTTTCGACAAGGTGCGCGCCCTGCTGAAGGATCAGCGGCAGGGTGCGGCCGTTCTTCTGGAGGCCAGCGACGGCGCCGAGGACGGCCGCGGCAAGATCAGGGCTCTCGCCCCCGGTCTGCCGGTGATAGACCTGTTCACCGCCGCCGAACTGGGCGGCGCCCTCGGACGGGACATCGTCGTGCATGGGGTGGTGACGGCACAGGGCCGGGCCCAGGCGTCCATGGCGGCGCGATTGAAAGAGCAGGCGGAGCGGCTTGCCGTGTATAGGGGAGGCCGGTCTTCGTGCTGACGGAAGGATGAGACGGGCGACCGTCCGGCAGAGCCGGATCGCCGCCAGGAATTTTGTGAAGGGTCCGGCCCGGCCGGATCGTTCGAAGGAGGCTTCCGCATAGGCTGCGGTGCCTTCACACGAGGTCCCGCGCAACGGCCGGGACCGGGGAACCGGAGACTGATTGAAGCTTATGGCGAACGAGAACGAACGGAAGGCCCCTCTGACGCTCGGAAAAGGGAAGCTGGAACTGCCGAAGCGGGTCGAGACCGACCAGGTGAAGCAGAGCTTCTCCCACGGCCGCACCAAGGTGGTGCAGGTCGAGCGCCGCAAGAAGCGCCATGTGGCGCCCGGCGCCGAGGGTCAGGCGCCCCAGGGTGCGGAGGCTCCCGCGGCCGAGGCGCCGCAGGTCGAGCGTGCCGCCTCCCCCGGCGGCGTGCGGCTGCAGCCGAAGTCCGGCCGTGTCGAGCCGCCGCGCCGTGACACGCGCGGCGTGACGCCGCCGTCGGGCAACCTGGCGAACGAAGAGCGCCAGCGTCGCCTGGCCGCCCTGCAGGGCGCCATCATCGACCAGAAGCGCCGCGAGGAAGAGGAAGCCCGCCGCGCCGCGGAAGAGGCCGCCCGCCGCAAGGCCGAGGAAGAAGAGCGCCGCAAGCGCGAGGCGGAAGAAGCCCGCCGCGCCGCCGAGGAAGAGGCCGCCCGCCGGGCCGCCGAAGCCGCCGCGGCCAGCCAGCCGGCTGCCCCCGTCGCCGACCAGT
>NZ_BAAAEP010000081.1:0-12362 GCF_039523075.1 Caenispirillum bisanense | reverse complement strand
CCGCGGGGGGTGAAGTCGGCGGCGATGGCGCCGCGGGCGGCATCGCCGGGCAGCGAGCGCGGCAGCTGGGCCGCCCGGACCAGGAACGAGCCGCGATGGCCGTCGCCGGTGTCCACCGTGAACGTATGGTCCATGCGGCGCACCGCCTCGTAGCGGAAGGCGCCGTCGGCATCGGTGGTCATCTCGGCCAGCACGCTGCCGTCGGGGCCGGTCACCGTCACCGGCGCCCCGGCCGGCCGGCTGCCGCCCGGAAAATAGACGTAGCCGGTGATGGTGGTGCCCTCGGCGGTGGCGAAGATCTTGATCTTGTGGGCCAGCGCCGGGCTCGCCGCCGCCGCCGTCAGCAGCAGCGCCAGCAGGAGACCGGCGGCAAGGGCGAAGGCCGGCCGCAGCCGGCGGGGGAAACGGGTCATGGCAGTCCTCCGGCCGCGCCTCACTTCATGTCGACGGCGCGCACCCACATGACGCCGCCCACTTCCACCGGCACGTCCTGGCCGGCCGGGTTCTTCATCGGCGCGTCGGCCTCCAGCAGGGCGGCGAAGCCCCACCAGCCGGCGCGCGGCAGGGCATAGGCGAACACGCCATTGGCATCGGCCTTCACCAGCTGGGTCACGAAGGCTTCCGCCGGCGCCTCAATGCTGCCGTCGTTGCGCCATTCCACCTCGACCTCGGCGAAGGGCACCGGCTGCCCGTCCTTGCGGACGATGCCGCGGAACAGGTTGCCGGTCCACAGGCCGTAGGGGCGGGCCAGGGGCTCGATCTCCACCGGCAGGCCGAGCAGCGCGTCCCAGCCCTCCATGCCGTCGAAGGCATCGACCACCACCTTGGTGTACTGGACGATCATCTTGCCCTCGTCGGACTCCCAGTAGGGCGCCGGCTCCAGGAAGTAGACGTAGTCGCCGGGCGCCTTGATGACGTGGGACAGGGTGAAGGCTGCCTTGCCGTCGACGGTGACGGCGCGGGCCTCGGCGGTCAGGTCGGTGAGGGCGCCGTCGTGCAGCACCCCGAGGCGGGCCGGCGGCGCCATGTCCATGGTCGGGCCCTGGCTCATGGGGTGGGTGAAGCGGATCTCGAAGTCGACGGTGGTGCCGGTTTCCGGCGTCACGATGTCGGTGGACGGGATCAGTTCCTGGAAATGGGCGGCGGCGGGCGCGGCGGCCGCCAGGCCGGCCAGCACGACGGCGGGCATCAGGGACGCGAAACGGCGCATGGTCAACAAGCCTCCAAGGGTCTGCCGGCGGGCCGCGCGGAGTGGTCGCGGCCTCGCGGTGACGGTTGCAACACGCGCGTCACCGCTGCGGTGAACCCGGACCGACGAAGGACCCCCGTCCGTCGGAAAGGCGACGCTTGTACCGGCAGGTCTCCTGGCTCCCGGGTCGTCATCTCCGCCCCGGCCTTCCCGGCGGATGCCAGTGGCCGTCATGAGGGGGCGGGACTCGCCGGGTACAGTTGCGGGGGCAGCCACGGCTCGACCGGCGGCGCCGGTCATCCGTGTTCCCTTTCAATCCCGTGGGGGAACCGGTACCGCGGCGGAGACTATCAGAGGATGCGCGCCCCTGGCAACGCGGCCCATGGGGATTGCGCGGCGGGCCGGCCGGCGCTACCTGTAGGAGCACACACGCCCGTTCCGCCGCGGAGTCCGCCCGCCATGCTCAGCCGTCGTCGCCTGCTTGCCACCACCGGCCTGACCGCCGCCGCCGTGCTCGGCCTCGGCAGCGTGCCGGCCCGCGCCTTCCGCGAGGAACCGGCGACGGTGGAGGATGTGTGGGCGGTGCAGGATGCCCGCCGCCAGTGCCGCGCCGTCTCCAGCCACGACCAGATGCTGGCGGTGCTGCGGGCCGAACTGGCCGGCGCCCGGCTCAGCGAGGGGGAGCGGCAGCGCCTGATGGCGACCGCCACCTGCCCCACCTGCGGCCTGCTGCTAGCCGGCTGAGGCCGGCGCGACCCACTGCTGGCCGTTGAGGCCGGCGCGACCCCTCGCCGCGCCGGCCGTGACGGGCGTTACTCCGCCGCCATCAGAACGGGCGCGGCGGCCGAAGCCTGCGGCCGGGCCGGGGTCAGGCCCTGTTCCAGCCGGCTGGCGGTGACGCGAACGTCACGCATGATCTCGTGAAAACCTTCCAGCCGCTGCGGCATCTCCCGCCCGAAGCGGGCGACGATGGCGGCGAAGGCGGTGGCGCTGCGCCGGGTGCGGCGCGCCGCCTCCAGCAGTTCCGCCTGCTGGGCGGTGCGGGCGACCGGGGTGGCGGCGGGGATCGGGGAGATGGCGGCAATGGTCATGATCGGCGTCCCTCGTTCTGTCGTTCACGGTCGTTTATTTTTTGTAAGGATATTCGACGGAACGCCGGCGGGGAGCCACAAAGAGGGCTACGGGGCGGGTGAAAAAGTATACGGCGAATCAAACATCTAGCGGTTGTGCGTCCGGCCGCTCCCCGAGTCGCGGCAGCGGTATCATGGCACCGCCTCAGGCCTCCTGCTTCTGCTTCAGGCGCCCGGCGTAGCCGCGGATGGTCTCGATCATGCTGACCAGGCCGTTGCGGCGGTTGGGGCTGATGTGGCTTTCCAGCTCCAGCCGGGCGAGCATGGCCTTGGGGTCGACCGACAGGATCTGGTCGGCGGTGCGGTCGCTGTAGATCTGCAGCAGGATGGCGATCAGCCCCTTGACGATGTGGGCATCGGAGTCGCCGCGAAAGCGCAGGCGCGGCGGCGCGTCGTCGGTGACTTCAGGCTTGATCCACACCTGGCTCATGCAGCCGGCGACCTTGGTCTCGTCGCCCTTTTCGGCATCGGGCAGGGCGTCCATGCGGCGGCCGAGGTCGACGATGTAGGCGTATTTGTCCTCCCACTCGTCGAACAGGGCGAAGTTTTCGGCCAGTTCCTCGATCGTATCCTGCGGCGTGCCCGCCATGACATCCTCCAACCTGCGACTGCATGCGCCCGCGGCGCGGGCCCCAACATGAGGACAAACGGCCCGCCGCTCAAGCGGATCGCGGCCTTTCCCCTTGAAAGGGGACCCCGTTGGTCCTATTAAAAGGGGACCAAACTGGTCTGACTTTCAAGGCCCCCGTTCCGGGCCGTTGCAGCGAGGCTGTCGCACCGCATGTTCCGCATCAACCGCATGACCGACTACGCCGTCGTGATGCTGGTCGATATGGCGCGCAAGCGTCAGGTCCGCTCGGCGCAGCAGATCGCCGCCGACACCGGCGTGCCGCTGCCGACGGTGGCGAAGCTTCTGAAGACGCTGGCGCGCGACGGGCTGGTCAGTTCCGTCCGCGGCGCCGGCGGCGGATACGCCCTCGGGCGGGAACCGTTGGAGATTACGGTGGCCGACATGATCCAGGCGGTGGAGGGGCCGATCGCGCTCACCTCCTGCGTGGACGAGGCCGACGACGAATGCGGGATCGAGGCGCTGTGCCCCATGCACGGCCACTGGTCCCAGGTGAATGCGGCCGTGCGTGCGGCCCTGTCGACCGTCAGCCTGGCCCAGATGGCCCAGGACCAGCCGATGTTCGGCGTGCCGGCGGCAGAGTGACAGGCTGAGAAGGAAAGGGTGTTGCCATGGCGGCGACCGAGAACACCGTCCAGACCGTTCGCGACATGGAGCGCTACAAGTACGGCTTCGAGACCGACATCGAGGTCGAAACGGCGCCCAAGGGTCTGAACGAAGACATCATCCGCTTCATCTCCGCCAAGAAGGAGGAGCCGGAGTGGCTGCTGGAATGGCGGCTGAAGGCCTATCGCCTGTGGCTGACCATGGACGAGCCCAAGTGGCAGAAGGTCCACTACCCGCCCATCGACTACCAGGACGCCTACTACTACGCCGCGCCGAAGACCAAGGCGGGGCCGAAGTCGCTGGACGAGGTCGACCCCAAGCTGCTGGAGACCTACGAGAAGCTCGGCATCCCCATCAAGGAACAGGAAATCCTGGCCGGGGTGGAAAGCGCCAACGTGGCGGTGGACGCGGTGTTCGACTCGGTCTCCGTCGCCACCACCTACCGCAAGAAGCTGGAAGAGAAGGGCATCATCTTCTGCGCCATCTCGGAGGCGGTGCGCAACCACCCCGATCTGGTGAAGAAGTACCTGGGCAGCGTCGTGCCGCCGTCGGACAACTACTTCGCCTGCCTGAACTCGGCGGTGTTCACCGACGGCAGCTTCGTCTACATCCCCAAGGGCGTGCGCTGCCCCATGGAGCTGTCGACCTACTTCCGCATCAACCAGAAGAACACCGGCCAGTTCGAGCGGACGCTGATCGTCGCCGATGACGACACCTACGTCAGCTACCTGGAAGGCTGCACGGCGCCGCAGCGCGACGAGAACCAGCTGCACGCCGCCGTGGTCGAGCTGGTGGCGCTGGACAATGCCGAGATCAAGTATTCCACGGTGCAGAACTGGTACCCCGGCGACGAGAACGGCAAGGGCGGCGTCTACAACTTCGTCACCAAGCGCGCCGCCTGCCGCGGCAAAAACTCCAAGGTGATGTGGACGCAGGTGGAAACCGGCTCCGCCATCACCTGGAAGTACCCGAGCTGCATCCTGCAGGGCGAGGGGTCGGTGGGCGAGTTCTATTCCGTCGCCATCACCAACAACTGCCAGCAGGCCGATACCGGCACCAAGATGATCCACATCGGCAGGAACACCCGGTCGAAGATCGTCTCCAAGGGCATTTCCGCCGGCCGCGCCGACCAGACCTATCGCGGCCTGGTGCGCATCCTGGGCGGGGCCGAGGGGGCGCGCAACTTCACCCAGTGCGACAGCCTGCTGATCGGCGACCAGTGCGGCGCCCATACGGTGCCCTACATCGAAAGCAAGAACCCCTCGGCCAAGCTGGAGCACGAGGCGACCACCAGCCGCATCAGCGAGGACCAGCTGTTCTACTGCCGGTCGCGCGGCCTCAACCCCGAGGAAGCGGTCGGGCTGATCGTCAACGGCTTCTGCAAGGAAGTCCTGCAGACGCTGCCGATGGAATTCGCCGTCGAGGCGCAGAAGCTTGTCAACATCTCGCTCGAAGGCAGCGTCGGCTGACGGGGCCGGCGGGCAGGAAGACGGCCGCCAACAGGCCGCGCCGGCCCGCGCTCATGCTGCTCATCGGGTTTCGGACGGATACGGGAACGCAACAATGCCGCTCATCGAAATCAAGGACCTGCACGCCGCCGTCGACGGCAAGGACATTATCAAGGGCCTGACGCTGACCATCAACGCCGGCGAGGTCCACGCCCTGATGGGGCCCAACGGCGCCGGCAAGTCGACCCTGTCCAACGTCATCGCCGGCCGCGAGGGCTATGAGGTGACGGGCGGGCAGATCCTGTTCGACGGCCGCGACATCGCCGACATGGAAGCCGACGAGCGCGCCACCGCCGGCATCTTCCTGGCCTTCCAGTACCCGGTGGAAATCCCCGGCGTCGCCACCACCACCTTCCTGAAGGCGGCCATGAACGCCAAGCGCCGCGCCCACGGCGAGGGCGAGATCGACGCCATGCAGTTCCTGAAGCTGCTGCGCGCCCAGCAGAAGGAGCTTGGCATCCCCGACGAGATGATCAAGCGCCCGGTCAACATGGGCTATTCCGGCGGCGAGAAGAAGCGCGCCGAGGCCCTGCAGATGGCCATGCTGGAGCCGCGCTTCTGCATCCTCGACGAAACCGATTCCGGCCTCGACATCGACGCCCTGAAGATCGTGTCCGACGGCGTCAACCGCCTGCGCACGGCGGAGCGCGGCTTCCTGGTCATCACCCACTATCAGCGCCTGCTCAACTACATCGTGCCGGACTTCGTCCACGTCTTCGCCAACGGCCGCATCGTCAAGAGCGGCGGCAAGGAACTGGCGCTGGAGCTGGAAGAGAAGGGCTATGCCGAGTACGTCGAGCAGGCTGCGTGAGGCAGGAGGCGCCAGCATCATGGCCGAGACCGCAACCACACCCGTGACCGCCCCGACCGCCGTTCCCGCCCCCTTCGCCGGCCTGATCACCGCCCCGTCCGAGGCCCTGCCCGGCAGCCGCATCGATTGGGTGCGGCGGGCGCGGGAGGAAGGCGCCCGCCTGTTCGTCGCCCAGGGCGTGCCGACGGTGAAGGTGGAGCAGTGGAAGTACACGCCGCTGCGCGCCCTGCTGAAGGTGCCGTTCCGGGCGGTGGATGCCGCCGCGCCGCAGCCCGAGCTGCCGGCCCTGCCGGCCGGCGAGGCGCTCTCCGTCGACGCCCATGTGCTGGTGTTCGTCAACGGCCGCCACGCGCCGGACCAGTCGGACCTCGACACCCTGCCGCCGGGCCTGCGGGTGGACAGCCTCGCCCGCCTGCTGGAGACCGAGCCGCACACGGTGGAGCCCTGGTTCGGCCGTCTGGCCGATGCCGGCACCCTGCCCTTCGCGGCGCTGAACCAGTGC
Organism: Caenispirillum bisanense; assembly: GCF_039523075.1. NCBI lineage: Bacteria > Pseudomonadati > Pseudomonadota > Alphaproteobacteria > Rhodospirillales > Novispirillaceae > Caenispirillum > Caenispirillum bisanense. The sequence continues at coordinate 5,988 of NZ_BAAAEP010000081.1, read as the reverse complement.
GGCCTGCTGGACGGCTTCGTGGTGCGGGTGCGCGAAGGCGCCATGATCGAACGCCCCATCCACATCGTCCAGATCAGCGCCCCGCTCGACGGCGAGCCCACCGCCCACCAGCCGCGCAATCTGGTGGTGCTGGAAAGCGGTGCCGCCGCCACCGTGCTGGAAAGCTGGATCGGCAGCAGCGACGCGCCCGCCGGCCCCGCCACCCTGCGCAATGCGGTGACCGAGGTGCATGTGGCCGCGCGCGCCAACCTGCGCCACTACATCCTGCAGAACCTGCCGCGCAGCGCCCATTCCATCGCCGCCACCGCCGCCAAGGTGGAGGACGGTGCGGTTTACGACAGCTTCGTGCTGCAGATGGGCGCCGCCCTCAGCCGCCACGACCTGCGCGCCGAGCTGGCCGGCCGCCATGCCGAGGTGCACCTGAACGGCGCCTATGCCGCCTATGGCGACCAGGTGCTCGACACCACCAGCCTGCTCGACCACGCGGCGCCCGACTGCACCTCCAACGAGGTCTACAAGGGCGTGCTGGCCTCCGGCGCCAAGGGCGTGTTCCAGGGCAAGATCCTGGTCCGCCAGATCGCCCAGAAGACCGACGGCAACCAGTTGCACAAGGCCCTGCTGCTCGACCGCGGCGCCGAGGTGGACTGCAAGCCGGAGCTGGAGATCTACGCCGATGACGTGAAGTGCAGCCACGGCGCCACCGCTGGCGAGCTGGACGCGACGGCGCTCTTCTACCTGCGCTCCCGCGGCATCGACCCGGAAACCGCCCGCAGCCTGCTGATCGAGGGCTTCCTCGACGACGTGGTGGAGCGCATCGCCGCCGAGCCGCTGCGCCAGGCCTTCGCCGACAAGATCCACCTCTGGCAGCAGCGCCGCGCCGCCGCGCTGGCCGCCGCCGCCCCGGCCGCGTGAGGAAGGAACCCGCCTGATGACATCCGTCAACGCCGCCGACCGTTTCGAAACGGCAACCATCGCCCCGGAAGCCCCCGGCTTCGACGTCGAGGCGGTGCGCCGCGACTTCCCCATCCTCGCCCGGCCGATCCGCGGCAAGTCGCTGGTGTACCTGGACTCCGGCGCCTCCGCCCAGAAGCCGCAGGCGGTGATCGACGCCATGGACAGCCTCTACCTGGAGGACTACGCCAACGTCCATCGCGGCGCCTACACCCTGTCGGAGCGCGCCACCAGCCGGTACGAGGACAGCCGCGAGAAGGCGCGGGTGTTCCTCAACGCCCGCTCGACGCGCGAGGTGATCATCACCAAGGGCGCCACCGAGGCCATCAATCTGGTCGCCAGCACCTACGGACGCAGGTTCCTGAAGGAAGGCGACGAGATCATCATTTCGGAACTGGAACATCATTCCAACATCGTGCCGTGGCAGATGCTGCGCGACGAGAAGGGGCTGGTGCTGAAGGTGGTGCCGGTCACCGACGACGGCGGCTTCGACATGGCCGCCTTCGACCGCCTGCTGACCGACCGCACGAAGATCGTTGCGGTGGCGCATGTGTCCAACGTGCTCGGCACCGTGCTCCCCATCGCCGAGATCACCCGCAAGGCTCACGAGGCCGGCGCCAAGGTGCTCATCGACGGCTGCCAGGGCGCGGTTCACATCCCGGTGGACGTGCAGGCGCTGGACGTCGACTTCTACGCCTTCTCCGGCCACAAGCTCTATGGCCCGACCGGCATCGGCATCCTTTACGGCAAGGAAGAGCTGCTGGACGCCATGCCGCCCTACCAGGGCGGCGGCGACATGATCGCCCGCGTCACCTTCGAAAAGACCACCTGGGCCGAGCTGCCGGCCAAGTTCGAGGCCGGAACGCCACCCATCGCCCAGGCCGTCGGCCTCGGCGCCGCCATCGACTACGTGTCCGCCATCGGCCTCGACCGCATCGCCCGGCACGAGCACGAGCTGCTCAACTACGCCCAGCAGCAGCTGGCGAGCGTCGAGGGGCTGACCCTGTTCGGCACCACGCCGGGCAAGGCGGCGGTGATGGCCTTCACCATGGATTGCGCCCACGCCCACGACATCGCCACCGTGCTGGACCAGTCGGCGGTGTGCATCCGCGCCGGCCACCACTGCGCCCAGCCGGTGATGGAACGGTTCGGGGTGGCCGCCATGGGGCGCGCCTCGCTCGGCATGTACAACACCCGCGACGACATCGACCGCCTGATCAAGGCGCTTGAAAGCGTCCGCCGCATTTTCGCCTGACCACCCGCAGGATCACGAGGTAGACCGACCATGTCCGTGATGCGACCCCCGATGATCGCTCCCGAGCCGCCGCCGCCCGAGGGCGACCTGTCCGCCGATGCCGGCGCCAAGCTGGCCGAGGGCACCCAGCCGGCCACCGACGAGCGCATCATCGAAGCCCTGCGCACCGTCTACGACCCCGAGATCCCGGTGAACATCTACGATCTCGGCCTGATCTACGACATCGACCGCAAGCCGGACGGCGACGTCCGCATCGTCATGACCCTGACTGCCCCGGCCTGCCCGGTGGCCGGCGAGATGCCGGGCGACGTGGCCGAGACGGTGGCGGCGGTGGACGGCGTCGGCAAGGTTCACGTCGAACTGACCTGGGAACCGCCGTGGACGCCCGAACGCATGAGCGACGAGGCCAAGATCGCCCTGGACATGTTCTGACCGACTCCCGATATCGGAAGCAACGCGACTGCTTGGAGGTTGTTACGCATGGCTGCCCAGGTTCTGACCCTCACCGATGCCGCCGCGGCGCGGGTGAAGGCGCTGATCGCCCGGTCGGACAAGCCGGTCGAGGGCCTGCGCGTCGGCATCAAGACGCGCGGCTGCTCCGGCATGTCCTACGTGGTGGAATACGCCGAGGACAAGAAGCCCTTTGAAGACGTGGTGGAAGACAAGGGCGTGCGCATTTTCGTCGACCCGTCGGCGCTGATGTTCCTCATCGGGTCGGAGATGGACTACCGCGAGGACAAGATGCAGTCCGGCTTCGTCTTCAACAACCCGAACGAAACCGCCCGCTGCGGCTGCGGCGAGAGCTTCTCGGTCGGCTGAGGCGAGTCCTTCGCCTCGTCCTATCCTGACGGCATGACCGGCCGGTCCCTGCGATGGGGCCGGCCGGTTGCGTTCGTGCGGCCATTGTAGGGGCCGCGCCCCCCACCTTTGGGGCTGTCGGGTGCCGGGTGCATGGTCCTTCCATGCGTGTTACGCGCGGCAGATATATCGCCTGACGATGTAGGGTAGTGGCGTCAACTGGCCTAGAATCGCCCGTTCAGGGAAGGATACCGACACCGCCGCCACCACCACATCGACGGCCGTCGGAGCGACAGCCGGAGGTGACCGCCATGAAATCCGTGACCATCAGCCAGCGCATCTACGCCGGCTTTCTCCTGATGCTGATCCTGCTCGTCACGGTCGGCGTCATCGGCATCCTGTCGGCCCGCAAGGCCGGCGACACCTTCGGCAGCTTCCACGGCGACGTGGAAGTGACGGCCCTGGTGGCGCAGATCGAGCGCAATGTCGTCGGACTGCGCCGCAACGTCTTCATCTATTACGCCGAGGGCCGCGCCGCCGCGCTGGACCGCGTGCGCGAGTTGCAGACCACCCTCGCCAAGGACCTCGACACTCTGTCGGGTCGCCTGACGGACACCGACTCCCGCCGTCTCGCCGCCGACATGCGGGGCCTGTACGACGGCTACTCGCGCGATCTGGAGCAGGTGGTCGCCCTGCGCGGCGAACGCGAGAAGCTGATCCGCGAGGGCACCGACGTGATCGGTCCGCGCGGCAATGGCGAGATCGACCGGGTGATCGCGGCGGTGAAGGAACGCGGCAACCTTGAGGCGCTTGCCGCCGCCATGACCGTCCGCAATGCCTATACCGACGCCCGGCTGGCGGTGCTGCGCTTCCAGGGCCGCATGACGGTGGAGGATGCCAATACCGCCAAGGGTCACCTGCAGCGGGCGACGGACGGCCTCGCGCAGCTGCTGCCGGTGCTTCCGTTCGACCTGCGCGCCGACGCCGAAACCGCCCGCGCCACCGTTGCGGAGTACACCGCCGCCTTCACCCAGCAGGTGGACGTCACCCTGCGTTATGCCGCCCTGGTGAACGAGACCATGGCCGAGCGCGCCGCCGCCTTCGGCGATGCCGCCGGCACCCTGCTTGACCGCCAGCGGCAGCAGGAAACCGCCGCCGCCGCAAGCCTGCGCAGCGGCCTCGCCGATGCCGAAACCTTCGAGATCGTCGTTGTGGTGGTCGCCACCCTGATCGGCATCGCCGTCTCGGTGCTGCTGGCCCGCGGCATCGTGACCCCCGTGAAGGCCATGACCGGCGCCATGGGCCGCCTCGCCCACGGTGACCTGGATGCCGAAGTGCCGGCCAAGGACCGCGGCGACGAGATCGGGCAGATGGCCCAGGCGGTGCAGGTGTTCAAGGACAACGCCATCCGCGTGCGCCAGATGGAAGCCGAGCAGCGCGCCCAGGAACAGCGGGCGGCGGAAGAAAAGCGCCGCGCCCTTGCCGAACTGGCCGACCGCTTCGAGGCCAGCGTCGGCCACGTGGTGGAAAGCGTGTCGGCGGCCGCCATTGAAATGCAGTCGACCGCCCAGTCCATGGCGTCGATCTCGGAAGAGACCTCGCGCCAAGCCACCGCCGTGGCGGCGGCCTCGGAACAGGCCTCGGCCAACGTGCAGACGGTGGCGGCGGCGGCCGACGAACTGTCGTCGTCCATCGCCGAGATCGGCCGGCAGGTCCATCACTCGTCCGAAGTGGTCGCCCGCACCGCCGCCGAAGCCCGCCGCACCCACGAGGTGGTGCAGGGCCTGACGGCGACTGCCGCCAAGATCGGCGAGGTGGTGAACCTGATCACCGACATCGCCGACCAGACCAACCTGCTGGCGCTCAACGCCACCATCGAGGCGGCCCGCGCCGGCGACGCCGGCAAGGGCTTCGCCGTGGTCGCCAACGAGGTGAAGAACCTGGCCAACCAGACCGGCCGCGCCACCGAGGAAATCAGCCACCAGATCAAGGCGGTGCAGGACGAGACCCAGGTCGCCGCCACGGCCATCGAGGAAATCGTCACCCGCGTCGCCGAGGTGAACGAAGTGTCCTCCTCCATCGCCAGCGCCGTGGAGCAGCAGAACGCCGCCACCCAGGAGATCGCCCGCAACGTCGAGCAGGCCTCCGCCGGCACCGCCGACGTCACCCGCAACATCGAAGGGGTGACCGCCGCCGCCGGCGAAGCCGGCCACGCCTCGGAACAGGTGGTGGCGGCGGCGTCGGAACTGTCGCGCGACGCCGACGTGCTGAAGCGGGAAGTGGCGAACTTCCTCACCACCATCCGCAGCCACGGCTGAACGCCCTATCCTGAACCGTCGTCCCCAGCCCGCCCCCGCCACCGCCGTACCGGCTGGCGGGGGCGGCGGGGTGCGGGTATCCTGACCGTGGTGCCCTGCCCGGCGGGGCATCGCCTCGTGCCCTGCCCGGCAGGGCATAGCCTCGTTCAAGGAGCCGCGCCCTGCCCCCCGATGCCCGCCCGCCCGCGGCCGCCACCGGCGGTCCGCCGTCGCTCCACCGCCGTCGCCGCGGCGCCAGCGCCGGCGCCGGCGGCCCGGAGGTGGCGCCCCTGCCCTGTGCCCTGGCCGGCGTGCAGGCGGTGGCGGCCGACACGGCGCGGCGGTTCGGCCGCCACACCCACGACCAGTTCGGCATCGGCCTGCTGCACCGGGGCGCCCAGGCCTCGGCCAGCGGTCGCGGCGCGGTGGAGGCGACCGCCGGCGACATCATCACCGTCAACCCCGGCGAGGTTCACGACGGCAGCCCGCTCGGCGGCGGCGCCCGGGCGTGGCGCATGCTCTATCTCGACCCGGCGGTGGTCGCCGCCGCCGTCGCCGACCTGACCGAGGATGCCGCCGGCCCCGGCGCGCGGGAGTCCCCCGCCCCGGTGCCGCTCGATGGCGCCACCGCCGCCGCCTTCCGCGACCACCCCCCCGCCGCCCCCGCCGCCGCCGGCCCCGACGGCT
>NZ_BAAAEP010000080.1:0-12738 GCF_039523075.1 Caenispirillum bisanense | reverse complement strand
AGCCAAGGAGTTGATTGGTACAATTGTCTTCCTAAGACCGCTTGGCCTCCGACTTGGCGGCGGCGGGGCCGGCGGCGGCGGGATCAGGGGAAAGCGCCATCGGACAATATCCTCGTGCCGCGCCGCCACCAGCGGCTCCAGGGGACGGGGTCGATCAGGCCGTCGGACAGCCACACCGGCATCATCTGCCCGGTGGCCTGGATCTCGCCGATCATCAGGGGTTTGCGGACGTGCATGCTGAGGCCGTCGAGGCCGATGTCGTGGCCGGTGAGGCTGCGGGTGCGGCAGTCCGCCAGCGCCTCCCGCACCGCCGGGGCGGAGGAGGTGCGCGCCGCCTGCACCGCCTGCACCCACAGGTCGAAGCCGATGACGCAGCCTTCCATGGCGGCACTGACCACCCGCAGGTCGTCGCCGATCCAGTCCTGCCAGTCGCGGATGAAGGCGTCGTTCTCGGGCGTTTCGAGCGACATGAAATAGCTGGCGGCCGTCAGGTGGCCGACCAGCGGCGTCACGTCCACCGCCGCCAGTTCCTGCTCGCCGATGGACAGCGCCACCACCGGGATGTTGCTGGCGTGGACTTCCTGGCGCACCAGTTCGCGGTAGAAGTGCAGGTTGGCGTCGCCGGCGATGGTGTTGATGACCGCCGTCTTGCCGCCGTGGGCGAAGGCGCGGATGTCGGCCACCACCGGCCGCCAGTCGGTCTCGCCGAAGGGGACGTAGCGGATGACGAAATCCTCCCGCCGCACCTGCCGCGACTGCAGGTAGCCGGCCAGGATGGTGTTGACGGTGCGGGGGTGGATGTCGTCGGTGCCGAGCAGGTAGAACCGCCGCACGCTGCCGCCCTCGGCGCTGAGCAGGTGATCGACCGTCGGCACCGCCTGCTGCTGCGGCGTCGCCCCCAGGTAGACCACATGCGGCGACTGTTCCTGCCCCTCGTAGGGCGCCGGGTAGAACAGCAGGCCGTCCAGCCGCTCCAGCACCGGCAGCACGATCTTGCGCGACGGCGAGGCATAGCAGCCGAACAGCACGTCCACCCCCTCCGCCTCCAGCAGGTGGGTGGCGAGCTGGGCGAATCGCGGCCACGACGAGGCCGGGTCGACCACCACCGGCTCCAGCCGCCGCCCCAGCACGCCGCCGGCGCGGTTCTGGCGGTCGATGAGCATGAGCAGCACGTCCTTCAGCGTCGATTCGCTGATCGCCATGGTGCCCGACAGGGAATGCAGGATGCCGATGCGGATGGGGCCGCCCGCCGCCTGCGCCGGACGTCCCGCCGCCGGGGCCACGCGCGCGAAGCCGCCGCCGGCCGCCGCCATGGCTGCCAGGCCGGACAGCACGCGCCGCCGCGTCGGTCCCTGCCGCATGTCTCTCCCCCTCGCGCCGTGCCCCTCGCCCGGCCCCGCCGACTATGCACCAGACGGCGAGCGGCGCAAAGCATGCTCGCCCGCCGCGCGCCTGCCGAAACGCCTATTGCCTAATCCGACGTGATGCCTAAGGATGTGTGACCGCAAGTTGCGTATGGGAATGGGCGCAGCCGGCGGCACAGGGGAAGCAGGGGGAGCAGCGGCGTCATGGCCGAACGGGTGGTCGTGTGCATCGACGACGACACGATGGTGCTCGATTCCCTGCGCATGGAGCTGGGCGGCCGCATTGTCGGCTGCCGGCTGGAGATGGCCGACCGCGGCGTCGATGCGCTGGAGCTGGTGGACGAACTGCTGGCGGAGGGTGTCGAGATCCCGGTGGTGGTCTGCGACTACTTCCTGCCCGACATCCGCGGCCACGAGCTGCTGAAGCGCATCCACCGCAAGACGCCCGCCACCTTCAACATCCTGCTGACCGGCCAGTCCGACCACGCCGCCATCGTCGCGGCCATCAACGAGGCCAACCTCTACCGCTACATCGCCAAGCCGTGGGAGGCGGAAGACCTCATCCTCACCGTCAACGGCGCGGTGGAAAGCTTCGACCGCGACCGCAAGCTGGCCGAACAGTCGCGCCAGCTGCGCGACAGCGAGGCGCGGCTGCGGGCCTTCGTCGAGAGGGCCGGCGACGGCATCGTCACCATCGACGTCGCCGGCATCGTGCAGTCGGCCAACCCGGCGGTGTCGCGGCTGTTCGGCTATGACCTGGACGAGATCATCGGCTGCAACATCGGCATGCTGATGCGCGGCGAGGACGCCCTGGTCCACGACGGCTACCTCAGCCGCTGCGCCGCCACCGGCCGCAGCACCGTGCTCGACATCAGCCGCGAGGTGGTGGGCCGCCACAAGGACGGCCACGAGGTCTATGTCGACCTGTCGATCAGCGAGTTCCGGGTCGGCGACGCCCTCTATTTCTCCGGCATCATGCGCGACATCGGGCCGCGCCGCCGGCTGGAGCAACTGCACGCCGAAAAGGAACTGGCGGAGGAACAGGCGCGCGCCAAGTCGGCCTTCCTCGCCACCATGAGCCACGAGATCCGCACGCCCATGAACGGCGTCATCGGCATGCTGGAGCTGCTGGAGGCGACCGACCTGGACGGCGAGCAGCGCAACCTGCTGTCGGTGTGCCGCGACTCGGCGCGGTTCCTGCTCACCATCATCGACGACATCCTCGACTTCTCGAAGATCGAGGCCGGCAAGCTGGTGTTCGAAACCGCCGAACTGGCCATCGACGACCTGGTGTTCTCGGTGGCCGACCTGCTCGCCTCGCGCGCCTGGGCGAAGGAGATCGAGCTGGTCACCTTCGTCGACAACGCCATCCCGCCGGTGCTGCGCGGCGATCCGGCGCGGCTGCGGCAGATCCTCATCAACCTGGTCGGCAACGCCATCAAGTTCACCGCCCAGGGACAGGTCAGCGTCTCCGTCTCCCTGCGCGAGCGGGCGGGGGAGGCGGCGCGGCTGCGGTTCGAGGTGACCGACAGCGGCATCGGCCTCAGCACCGAGCAGCAGGCCCGCCTGTTCCGGCCGTTCGAGCAGGCCGACGCCGGCACCACCCGGCGGTTCGGCGGCACCGGCCTCGGCCTTGCCATCTGCCGCCGGCTGGTGGAGATGATGGACGGCGCCATCGGCGTCACCAGCACCCCCGGCGCCGGCTCCACCTTCTGGTTCGAGGTGCCGCTGCCGGTGGCCGAAGGCGCCAGCGAGCGGCCCGACCTGACCGGCATCCGCATCCTGCTGGTGGCGCAGAACGCCGCCTTCCTCAGCGCCATGACCCGCGGCCTCACCGCCGCCGGGGCGGTGGTGGAGGCGGTGGAAAGCTGGCAGGAGGCGCAGCGGCAGGTGCCGGCGGCGGCCATCGTGGGCACGCCGGTGCATCTGGTGGTGGTCGACGACGGCCCGGCGGCCCTGGCCGGCGCCTTCTCCGAATTCGGCACCCTGGGGGCGGAGGCGGTGGCCGGCGTGCCGGTGCTGCTGATGGCGCGGCGCGACCGTGGCGCCATCTCCCGCGTGCAGAGGCGCACCGGCGCCACCTGGGGCCTGACCAAGCCGGCGCGGCCCTACCTGCTGCTGCAGACGGTGGCGGTGGCGGTCGGCCGGGCGGCGCCGGAAACCATCGACCAGGTGATGCACCGCTTCGGCGGCGCCCAGGCGCCGGTGGAGACGGTGGCCGACCTGCCGTTCTCCGGCGGCCGCATCCTGGTGGCGGAAGACACCCCGACCTCGCGCCTGGTCATCGACAAGATGCTGCAGCGCATGGGCCTTGATCCGGTGGTGGTGGAGAACGGCGCCGCGGCGTGGGACGCCTTCCGCGCCGGCGAGTTCGACATGCTCATCACCGACTGCCACATGCCGGAAATGGACGGCTTCCAGCTGACCACCCGCATCCGCGCCCACGAGGCGGAGGCCGGCGGCCACCTGCCCATCGTCGCCCTGTCGGCCGGCGTGCTGCAGGAAGAGAAGGCACGCTGCTTCGACTGCGGCATGGACGACTTCCTCGCCAAGCCGGTGGAATCGGCCAAGCTGCGGCAGGTGCTGTACCGCTGGCTGCCGGTCGCCAGCCGGCCGAGCGAGGCGGCCACCGCCGACTCGCCCGCCGCCGCCCCGGCCCCGGCGCCGGCCCCGGCACCCGCTGTTGCCGCTGCCACCGCCGACGCTGCGCCCGCCGAGGACGGCTGGCCGGTGCTCAGCCTGAGCATCTATGAAGAACTGTTCGGCGAGATCACCGAGGCCGTGCGGCCCGACGTGCGCGGCCTGCTCGGCGCCTTCCTCGACAGCGCCGTCGAGCTGAAGGAGGCCATCGCCGACCGCCACGAGGCCCGCGACGCCGAGGGCCTGCGCCGCGCCTCGCACCGGCTGGTAGGGGCGGCGCTGTCGGCGGGGGCGGTGGAACTGGGCCACCTCTGCCGCCGGGTGGAAACCCAAAGCGCCGCCGGCATCGCCGACTGGCAGGCGGTGGCGGCGCTGGTGAAGGACGTGGAGACCGCCTTCGGCCGCGTTCGCGACGCCATCAACGCGGTCTGACGGGCAGGGAGGAGGGACGCATGAGCGACACCATCACGCAGGCGCCGGCCTCCCCCGCCGCTGCCGATCCGCGCTTCGCCGCCCTGTCGGTGCTGGTGGTCGACGACGATCCCTTCGTGCGCACCATGACGGTGCGGGTGTTCCGCGCCCTGGGCGTCGCCCGCATCGAGCAGGCCGGCGGCGGGCGGGAGGCGCTGTCGCTGATGGGGGCGGCGGAGCAGCCGGTGGACGTCATCGTCTGCGACCTCGACATGCCCGACATGGACGGGGTGGAAACCCTGCGCCACATCGGCGGCCTCAACGCCAATGCCGGCATCATCATCGCCAGCGCCGCCCGGCCGGACATCATCCGCACCGTGGAGGAACTGGCCCGCGCCCGCGGCCTGACCATGCTGGGCGCCCTGCCCAAGCCGCTGACCCCGGCCGGGGTGACGGCGCTGCTGGCCCGGCTCGGCGCCCGTGGCCCCGCCCGGCGCGGCATGGCGGCGGTGGAGGTGACGCGGGAGCGGCTGCTGGCCGCCCTTGACGCCGGCGAGATCGAGGCCTGGTATCAGCCCAAGGTCGCCCTGCCGTCAGGCCGGCTGGAGGGGGTGGAGGCGCTGGTGCGCTGGCGCCACCCCGACCACGGCGTGCTGCCGCCGGTGGTGTTCCTCGACAAGCTGGACGGCTTCGGCCTCACCGACGTGTTCACCGAATACATGCTGCAGACGGCGCTGGCCCAGGCCGGGCGGTGGGCGGCAGAGGGCCTCCGCATCGGCGTGGCGGTCAACCTGTCGGCCAGCAGCCTCTACCGCCTCGACCTGCCGGAGTTCGTTCTCGGCCTTGCCGCCGACCATGGCGTCGCCATCCACCATGTGACGCTGGAGGTGACGGAAAGCGGCCTGATGACCGACATCACCACGCCGTTCGACGTCATCACCCGACTGGCCATGAAGGGGGTGCGGCTGTCCATCGACGACTTCGGCACCGGCTATTCGACCATCCAGCAGCTGGTCCGCCTGCCCTTCACCGAGTTCAAGCTGGACATGAGCTTCGTGCGCGGCGCCGCCGAGAACGAGCGGGTGCGCATCGTGCTGGAAAGCAACGTCGAGATGGCCAAGCGCCTGGACATGAAGGTGGTCGGCGAAGGCGTCGAGACGCGCGACAACTGGGACATGCTGGCCGCCATGGGTGTCGACCTGGTGCAGGGCTACTACGTCGCCAAACCCATGCCGGGGGCCGATCTGCTGCCGTGGGAGCAGAGCCGCCCCTCCCTTGCCACCGCCTCCTGACCTTGCGGAGACCGCCCCATGGCTGAACGTGACCCGTTCGACTTCACGCGCCTGACCGTGCTGCTGGTCGATGACGAGACCTTCGTGCGGACGATGATGAAGCAGATCCTGCGCACCCTCGGCTGCACCAACGTGCGCGAGGCGGCGGACGGTGCCTCGGCGCTGAAGGAGCTGGAGCTGTTCCAGCCGAGCCTGGTCATCTGCGACCTCAACATGGAGCCCATCGACGGGCTGGTGTTCGTGCAGATGGTGCGCAACCACCACCTGCTGGCGGTGCGCGAGCTGCCGATCATCATTCTGTCGGGGCAGAACGACCTTGGCAGCGTCAAGCAAGCGGCGGCGCGCGGCATCAACGCCTACCTCATCAAGCCGGTGAGCATGCAGGCGCTGAAAAGCCGCATCGAGACGGTGATGACCACCCCCCGGCTGGTGCAGGTGACGCCGCCGGCGCCGCGCCGCTGACCCTGCCCGCCCCGGCCGCGGCCGCGGCCACGCTGTAGCCGATCAGGTCGGGCCGTTGTAGAGGTCGGGCCGGCGGTCGGTCAGGTAGGGGTTGAGGCGGCGGGCAGCGTCGTAGGCGGCGGGGTCGATGTCGGCGAAGATCATCTCCTCGTGCTTGCCGGCGCGGACGAGGATGGCGCCGTCGGGGGCCGCCACCGTGCTCAGCCCTTCGTAGACCAGCTGGGTTTCGTGGCCGCAGCGGTTGGCGTAGGCGACGAACACCCCGTTCTCGAAGGCCCGCGCCGGGATGAGCGTTTCCGCCACCGGCCGGTTGGGCACCATCAGCGCCGTCGGCACGCAGATCAGCTGCGCCCCCTGCAGGGCCAGGGTGCGCACCGCCTCGGGAAACTCCACGTCGTAGCACACCAGCACGCCGAGCATGACGCCGTGCAGGTCCACCGGCACGCCCAGGGTGGCGCCGGCGGTGAACACCGCCCGTTCCTCGTCGCCGTAAAGGTGGCTCTTGGCATAGGCGAGGCGGCGGCGGCCATTGGCGTCGATCAGGGTGGCGGTGTTGTAGCAGTGGCCTTCCTCGTCCGTCTCGCCGTGGCCGTAGAGGAGGGCGATGCCGTGCCGCCGGGCGGCTTCCGCCATGCGCTTGAAGTTGGGGCCTTCGGCCGGTTCGGCCAGTTCATACGCCAGTTCGCCGATGTCGTACCCGGACAGGTACATCTCCGGCAGGATCAGCAGCTGGGCGCCGCCGGCGCGGGCGCGGGCGGCGGCTTCCTCGGCGGCGGCGATGTTGGCGTCGATGTCGCCGGGGGTGCCTTCGGTCTGGTAGAGCGCGATGCGGAGCGGCATGAGTCGGCAAGACCTCCCGGCGGGGTGAAACGAGGATACTCCGAACGAGGCTACCGCGCCCGGCGCCTGTCGCCAAGGAGGGGGGGGCCCCCCGAAAGACGAACCCGGCGCACCTTGCGATGCGCCGGGCCGGGTATCAGGGTATGCGGTGCCGTCTCATTCGGCCGGCGAGCCTGCCGGGTGATGCAGCGGCGCCTCCACCCGCGGCCGGTGGCTGCGGGCGAGGATCATGTAGGCCGTCGGCACCACGAACAGGGTCAGCAGGGTGCCGAGGGTCATGCCGCCGACGATCACCCAGCCGATGGCCTGCCGGCTCTCGGCGCCGGCGCCGGTGGCGATGGCCAGCGGCACGGCGCCCAGCACCATGGCGCCGGTGGTCATCAGGATCGGCCGCAGGCGCAGGGCGCTGGCCTCGATCACCGCGTCGAGCTTGGAGGTGCCTTCTTCCTGCAGCTGGTTGGCGAACTCCACGATCAGGATGCCGTGCTTGGTGATGAGGCCGATGAGCGTCACCAGGCCGATCTGGCTGTAGACGTTCAGCGTGTGGCCGGTGAGGTTGAGCGCCAGCAGGGCGCCGGTCACCGACAGCGGCACCGACAGCATGATGACGAAGGGGTCGACGAAGCTTTCGAACTGCGCCGCCAGCACCAGATAGATGAACCCGAGCGCCAGCAGGAAGGTGACGTAAAGGCTCGCCGAGCTGCTGCGGTATTCGCGCGACGGGCCGTCGTAGTCGACCAGCGCTTCCGGCGGCAGCACCCGCGCCGCGATCTCCTCCAGCTTGCCGAGGCCGTCGGACAGGGCGAAGCCCGGCGCCAGGTTGGCGGTGATCTTGGCCGCGCGCATCTGGTTGAAGTGGTTGAGTTCCTTCGGCGCCACCGTTTCCTGCACGGTCACCAGGTTGGACAGCTGGATCATCTCGCCGCCGGCCCCGCGCACGTAGATGGCCGACAGGTCCGACGGCGTGGCGCGGTCGGTGTCCTCCACCTGCACGATGACGTCGTACTGCTTGCCGTTCTGCTTGAAGCGGGTGACCTGGCGGCCGCCCAGCATGGTTTCCAGCGTGCGGCCGATGACCGCCACGTCGGCGCCGACATCGGCCACCTTCTCGCGGTCCACCTGCACCGACAGCTGCGGCTTGTTCAGCTTCAGGTCGCTGTCGAGGTTGATGAAGCCGGGGTACTGCTGGGCCTCCGCCATCATGGCGTTGACCATGCCTTCCAGTTCTTCATAGGTGGCGTTGGTCTGGATGACGAACTGCACCGGCTTGTCGATGGGGCTCTGGCCCAGCGACGGCGGGTTGACCGGGAACGACATGATGCCGGGAATGCCGCCGAACATGCGCGGCTGCATCTCCTTCACGATGTCCTGCTGCAGGCGGTCGCGGGTTTCCCAGTCCTCCAGGCCGATGAAGCTGACGATCTGCGACACCACCGGGAAGCCGGTGACGACGAAGTAGCGCTCCGCCTCCGGCACGCTGGCGTAGACCTGCTCCATCTGGCGGGCGTACTTGTCGGTGAAGGCCAGGGTGGAGCCTTCCGGCGCGATGCCGATGCCGATGATGGTGCCGCGGTCCTCGGTCGGGGCCAGTTCGGACTTGAGGGTGCCGAACAGCAGGTAGGCGCTGCCGGCGACGGCCAGCGCCACCACCGCCACCAGCCAGCGCACCTTCAGCGACGCCGCCAGCAGGCGGCGGTAGCCGTTGGTCATGCCGACCATCACCGACTCGATGGCGTTGTAGACGGCGGAGTGCTTCTTCTCGTGCCGCAGCAGGCGCGAGCACATCATCGGCGACAGGGTCAGCGCCACGAAGCCGGACACCAGCACCGCACCCGCCAGCGTCAGGGCGAATTCGGTGAACAGGCGGCCGGTGCGGCCTTCCATGAAGCCGATGGGGGCATAGACGGCGGCCAGCGTCAGGGTCATGGCGATGACCGCGAAGGCGATCTCGCGGCTGCCCTTGAAGGCCGCCTCGATGGGCGGCAGGCCCTCCTCCACGTGGCGGTGGATGTTTTCCAGCATGACGATGGCGTCGTCCACCACCAGACCGATGGCCAGCACCATGGCCAGCAGGGTCAGGGTGTTGATGGAGAAGCCGAACATGAACATCAGGGCGAAGGCGCCGATCAGCGAGACCGGGATGGTCATCAGCGGCACCAGGGTCGCCCGCACCGAACGCAGGAAGAAGAAGATCACCAGCACCACCAGCACCACCGCCTCGCCGATGGTGGTGAAGACGTTCCTGATGGAGCGGTCGATGAAGATGGAACTGTCGTAGCCGATGTTGACGGCCATGCCCTCGGGCAGGCTCTGCTCGATCAGCGGCAGCATGGCCTGCACGCCCTGGCTGACGTCCAGCGGGTTGGCGGTGGCCTGCTTGATGACGCCGAGCGCCACCGCCGCCTCGCCCTTGAAGCGCACGGCGGTGCGTTCGCTCTGGGCGCCGACCTCGGCGCGGCCGATGTCGCGTAGGCGCACCAGGTAGCCGTCGGCCCGCTTGACGATCAGGTCGTCGAACTGTTCCGGCGTGCGCAGGTCGGTTTCCGCCAGCACGGTGAACTCGCGCTCCGCCGACTCGATGCGGCCGGAGGGGATTTCCACGTTCTGCTGGCGCAGCGCCGCTTCCACTTCCTGCACCGTCAGGCCGTAGGCGGCCAGCCGGGCGCGGTCGATCCACAGCCGCATGGCGTAGCGCCGCTCGCCGAAGATGCGGACGTTGGCGACGCCGTCGATGTTCTGCAGCCGGTCCTTCACGAAGCGGTCGGCGTAGTCGGTGACCTCCAGCGGGGTATGCAGGGCCGAGCTGAAGGCGAGATAGATGATCGGCTGGGCGTCGGCCTCCACCTTGGAGATCACCGGCTCGTCGATTTCCGACGGCAGCAGGCCGCGCACGCGGGCGACGCGGTCGCGCACGTCGTTGGCCGCCTCGTCCGGGTTGCGGGTGAGGCGGAACTTCACCGACACCTGGCTCTGCTCCGGCCGCGAGGTGGAGGTCATCAGCTCGATGCCCTCGATGCCGGCCAGGCTTTCCTCCAGCGGCTGGGTGATCTGCGACTCCATGATCGCCGCCGTGGCGCCGGGGTAGGTGGTCTCGACGTTGACCACCGGCTCGTCGATGTTGGGGTATTCGCGCACCGTCAGGCGGTCGTAGGAGATCACGCCCACCAGCACGATCACCAGACTCATGACGGTGGCGAGCACCGGCCGTTTGATGGAGAGGTCGGACAGGACCACGGCGTCAGCCCTCCTGGGTGGGGGCGGCGGCGTTCTGCGGTGCCGCCTGCGGCGGCGGCATCACCGTCACCGGCATGCCGGGGCGCACCTTCAGCTGGCCGGCGGTGATGACCATGTCGCCTTCCGCCAGGCCGGAGGTGATCTCCACCATGCCCTTGCGGCGGATGCCGAGGGTGACCGGCGCCGGCTCGACGGTGCCGTTCACCACCTTGAACACGATCTGGCTGTTGCCCTGGGGGATCAGCGCCTCTTCCGGGATGACCAGGGCGTTGGGCCGTTCGTCCAGCACCAGGGTGACGCGGGCGAACATGCCGGGGCGCAGCGGGCCGTCCTGGTTGGGCACGCGGGCGCGCAGCAGCACGCTGCGGCCGTTGATGTCCACCTGCGGGTCGATGGCGTAGACCTCGCCGGCGAAGGTCTGGCCGGGCACGGCGTCGACGGTCAGCTGGATGGTCTGGCCGGTGCGCAGGCGGTGGGCGAAGACCTCCGGCACCCGGAAGTCGACCTTGATGGGGTCGACATCGTCCAGGGTGACGATGGCGGCGCCGGGCTGCAGGTAGTCGCCGGCGCTCACCCGCCGCAGGCCGAGCATGCCGTCAAAGGGCGCGTGCAGTTCGGTCTTTTCCATCGCCACCTGGGTCAGGCGCACGCTGGCCTCGTCGGCCCGCAGCTTGGCCAGGGCCTCGTCGCGGCTGCTGGCCGGCAGGTTCTGGCGGCGGTACAGCTCGTCGGCGCGCTCGAAGTTGCGGCGGCTGAGGGCGAGGTTGGCCTCCGCCTTGGCCAGTTCGGCGCGGCGGCTGGCGTCGTCCAGGCGCACCAGCAGGTCGCCCTTGCGGGCCATGCCGCCTTCCTCGAAGGAAATCTGGGCCACCCGGCCGTCGATTTCAGGGCGGATCACGGTGGTCTCGTTGGCGAGCAGCGAGCCGACCACCATCAGGTCGTCGACCACCCGCTCGGCCCGGACCGGCGCCGCTTCCACCGGCATGCCCTGCGGCGCCTGCGCCGCGGCCGGGGCCACGGAAGCGGCGATCAGCACGGCGGCAAGGCCCGCCGTCATCAGGGACTTCGGCATCATCTCTCAAACCCCTCTTGCATGGGTCGCCGCCCCGCAGCGCCCCGCCTTTCATGCAACCGGCTTTATCCTGACCGCGTTGGTCGGAATCGCCAAACGGCAATCGTGTAACAGAGTGTTGCCGCCACGCCACCGCTGGCCGCGACCAGGGCGAATGCGGCGGCCGGACCGAATGCCTCCACCAGCGGCTGGCTGGCCACCGGCGACAGGAACTGGCCCAGGAACAGCGCCGTGGTCAGGCCGCCCAGCGCCCGGCCGCGGAAGCGGGCCGGCACGCGGGCGAGCAGCCACACGCTGGTGTTGGGCATGTTGATGCCCATGGACGGACCGGCGACGGCCATCGCCAGCGCCACCAGCCCCCACCCCTCGGCCACGGCGGCGAGGCCGAAGCCGGCCGCCAGGGCGGTGAAGCCAAGGCCGTAGACCGCCGCCCCGCCGATGCGCCGCCGCAGCGCCCCGAACCCCAGGGCCGCCACGCCGGCCGACAGGTTGAAGCAGCCGATGGCGAGGCCGGTCAGGGTGCCGCTGTCGGCCCCGACGGCGGCCAGCAGGAACGGCAGCTGCGTCGGCACCAGGAAGAACGTCAGCATGGTGAAGAAGGCGGTGCCGTAGAGCAGGGCCACCGCCAGCACCGGCAGCCGCTCCGCCGCACTCTCCCCCTTCGGCGCCGGCCGCCCGGCGGCGGAATCGGACCGAAGCGGTGCATGGTGCCGTGGCGGCTCCGGCAGCACAAAGGCCATTAGGGGTGCAAGCAACAGGGCCGCCAGATAGACCGCGAAGGGGCCGCGCCAGTGGACATCGGCCAGCAGCCCGCCGGCCACCACGAAGACCACCCCGCCGAAGGCCATGAAAGCCGCCTGCAGGCCCAGGAACCGTTCCCGCGCCGGGCCGGCGAAGTAGTCGCCGACCAGGGTCTGCACCGTCGTCATCACCATGGCGACCGCCACGCCGAGCAGCGCCCGCCCGGCCAGGATCGCCCCCAGCCCTTCCGCCACCAGCCCCGATCCGCCGGCCAGCCCGTAGAGCACGGCACCGGCGACGAGGAGGCGGATGCGGCCGAAGCGGTCGATCACCCAGCCGGCCAGCGGCGCGATCAGGGCGATGAACAGCGCCGGCAGGGTGACCACCAGCCGCGCCAGCAGTCCCGCCTGCGGGGTGCCGGCCAGGGCCGCTTCCAGGTCCGGCAGGGCGGGGGAGATCACCGCCGTCGCCATCACCGTCAGGCTGGCCGCCACCAGCAGGCAGCCGCGGATGGCCCGCCCGCGCCAGCCGCCGGCCGGCACCAGCGGCGCCGCGCTGCCGGCGGCCGTCATCGCCCGCCGCCCGCGGAGGCGGCGGTGGCGGGAGCGGGGGGCAGGGCGGCGGCGGGGGGGTCGTCGGGGGGGAGGGAGGGTTCGTTGGGTAGTTCCGCCAGGGGGGAGGC
>NZ_BAAAEP010000079.1:0-12763 GCF_039523075.1 Caenispirillum bisanense | reverse complement strand
AACCGCCGGCGGCGCACCGGGACCCGGGGCGGGAGCCGGGGCCGGCGTCGTGGCGGCGGCGGCCAGGGCGACCTGCTGCACGGCGCCGCCCTGCACCGGCTTCACCGCCGGCAGCGGCGCGGCGACCGAGGCGACCGCCGTGGCCTTGGGCGCCGGGGCGGCGACCATGGCCGGCGCGCCCTTGCCCTTGGGCTCCACGTCCTGCTTGCCGGCATAGGCCTGGTCGAGCAGCTTGATCATGTGGGCATCGCGCCAGCCGGCGCTTTCCCCGCCGAATACCACGCCCACCAGGCGGCGGCCATCGCGCACCGCGCTGGTCACCAGGTTGAAGCCGGAGGCATTGATGAAGCCGGTCTTCAGGCCGTCGGCACCCTTGTAGTTCAGCAGCACGCGGTTGTGGGTGTTGAAGGTCTTGCCCTTCACCGTCACCGTGCGGGTGTTGAAGTAGTGGTAGTACTGGGGGAAGTGCTTGTGCAGCGCCATGGCCAGCGTCGCCATGTCTTCCGCCGTGCTCAACTGCGCCGTGTTGGGCAGGCCGGAGGCATTGCGGAAGGTGCTGCGCTTCATGCCCAGGTCGTTGGCCTTCTTGGTCATCTTGGCGGCGAACTGCACCTCGCTGCCGGCCAGCGCCTCGGCCACCATCACCGCCACGTCGTTGGCCGACTTGGTGACCAGCACCTTGATCGCCTCTTCCACGGTGATCGTCTCGCCGGCCTTGAGGCCGAGCTTCGACGGCGGCATGCCGACCGCGCGGGTGGAGGCCTTGATGGGCGTGTTGAGCGAAAGCTCCTTCTTCTCCAGCGCGTCGAAGACCATATACAAGGTCATCATCTTGGTCAGCGAGGCCGGGTACAGCCGCTCGTCCGCATTGCGGGAGTACAGCACCTTGCCGCTCTGGGCATCGACCACGATGGAGGCGTAGCGGCCCGCCAGGGCCTGCGATGCACCGCCGAGCGTGAGGACGCAGACGACCAGCGCGAATGCGACGACGCGAAGTGCTGCCTTCATTGTTCCCCCCTGCGGCGCGTGCGGAAGCGATCCTGGTGGACCTTTATGGGCCCGCAACCCTTAAGCAAGGGTTTCGTCAGGACGACTCGGCTTCAGCATAAGCAACAGCCGAGTCGCTGTAAACCCGACTTGAAGCAAAAACAAGGCATTCCCGCCATGTGTGCAGACGGATTGGGAAGTTCGCCCGATGGGTGGCCGGCGATGCAGGGTTTCCGCGCCCCGCCCGATGTTCGCTGAAAGATCAAATCGTTCTGTTGCATCGCAGCAGTTTTCGTTGACACCCCTGGCGGCCCGCGGCCATAGTCCCTATGTTGCATCGCACAATCAGAGTTTCAGGACCGCGACCCCAGGGTCGCCGCGCGCTGGCCGAACTTTTTTCCGCACTGCGGGAACGTGGGCCGGCGGTCGTTGTTCAGGTCCAGTCAGCCGGCATACCGCTGAGAGGGACTTTCGCGGGTGCCACAATCGAATCCGTCGTAGAGCAGCCAGGAGCCCGAAGACGATGAGCACCACCAAGACCCCGACGCCCGCCGCCACCGCCGCCGCCGCCGCCGCCGCCGCCGCCGAGGCCACCCCGGCCCCGGCCCGCAAGCCGGCCGCCAAGGCCGCCGCCGCCGCCAAGCCGGCCGCCGCGGTGCTGCCGGTGGACGTGCCGAAGGCGCCGTCCGCCAGCGAAGCCGCCGCCGCCGCCAGCAAGACCGCCGCCGAGACCGCCAAGGCCATCGACGACGCCGTGGCCGTCGGCAAGCAGACGGTGGAGAACGTGGTCAAGGCCGGTGCCGACACCGCCACCCGCACCTATGAAAAGGCGGTCGCCGCCCAGCGCTCGCGGGTCGATGCCGCCGCCCGGGTCAGCGACGACGCCATGAAGACCTACGAAACCTCCGTCGCCCTGGCGAAGGAGAACGTGGACGCCGTGCTGACCTCCGGCTCCATCGTGGTCAAGGGCATGCAGGACGTCACCAAGATCGTGCTCAGCGCCGTCCACGACCAGCTGGAGGAGAACCTCTCCTACGGCAAGGCGCTGATCGGCTGCCGCTCGGTCCACGAGGTGATCGACCTCAACCAGTCCGCCGCCCGCGCCGGCATGGACAGCATGGGCGAGATCGCCGGCAAGCTGTCCGCCACCTCGGCCAAGGTGCTGGAGGATGCGGTGCAGCCGCTGACCGACCGCCTGACCGCTAACCTGGACCGCCTGATGCAGCCCATGGGTCGCTGACGCCGCCCGACGCTGCCCCGGCAGTCCGACGACAGGCGCCCGGCGGGTTTCCGCCCGGGCGCCTTTTTCGTGCCCGCGCCCGCGCCCGCCGGCGGCCATCGGCCGCATGCGCCAACACACAGCGATCTACCCCCGGCGGCGGCGCGTAGAGCAGCGGACGGACAGGCCAGCCGCAACGGCAATGGTGAAAATCGGCGTGCCACTGGCTGCCTGAGTCAGGCGTACCTATATCAGCCTCGGGTGACCAACAGTGCTCTTTGCCGCCGCCCCGGCCCGACCTATTATCGGTGGACGAGTGTTCAGTATCTGGAGTGACGGACGCCGATGAGCGATCACGACCATGACCGTAACGGGCCGGGCGGGCCCAATACCAACGTGGTCATCAAGACCCGTCCGAAGACGAAAAAGCCGTCCATGTACAAGGTCTTGATGCTGAACGACGACTACACGCCCATGGAATTCGTCGTTCATGTCCTTGAAAGGTTCTTCGCCAAGAACCGCGATGAAGCCACGCGCATCATGTTGCACGTTCATCAGCGCGGTGTCGGGGTGTGCGGCGTGTACACCTACGAAGTGGCGGAGACCAAGGTGACCCAGGTGATGGATCTGGCGCGTCAGCACCAGCATCCGCTGCAGTGCACCGTGGAGAAGGAATAGCCGCCCATGCTTTCGGCCAACCTGGAACAGACCCTTCACAAGGCCCTGGCGCTGGCCGCCCAGCATCGCCATGAATACGCCACGCTGGAACACCTCCTGCTGGCGCTTTCGGACGATGCCGACGCGGTGGCGGTCATGCGGGCCTGTACCGTGGACGTCGAGCGCCTGAAGCGCGACGTCGGTGCCTTCGTCGACAAGGAGCTGTCCGGGCTGGTCACCGCGCGGGAGACCGATCCGAAGCCCACCGCGGGCTTCCAGCGAGTCGTGCAGCGCGCCGCGATCCACGTTCAGTCCTCCGGCCGCGAGGAGGTGACGGGCGCCAATGTCCTGGTCGCCCTCTTCAGCGAACGCGAGAGCCACGCCGTCTACTTCCTGCAGAGTCAGGACATGAGCCGGCTGGATGCCGTCAACTACATCAGTCACGGCATTGCCAAGCGACCGGGTGGCGCTCAGGCCCGCCCCGTCTCCGGTGCCGACGACGATGCGCACGCGGAGGCAGTGGTGAAAAAGGGACGTGAAGCGCTCGACACCTACTGCGTCGACCTCAACAGGAAGGCGCGCGACGGCAAGATCGATCCTCTCATCGGCCGCGACCTGGAGGTTGAACGGACCATCCAGATCCTGTGCCGCCGCACCAAGAACAACCCGCTCTACGTGGGCGACCCCGGCGTCGGCAAGACCGCCATCGCCGAGGGCCTGGCCAAGCGCATCGTCGAGGGCGAGGTGCCCGAGGTGCTGCAGAACGCCACCATCTTCGCGCTCGACATGGGCTCGCTGCTGGCCGGCACCCGCTACCGCGGCGACTTCGAGGAACGGCTGAAGGCGGTGGTCTCGGAACTGGAGGCGCTGCCCGGGGCGGTGCTGTTCATCGACGAGATCCACACCGTCATCGGCGCCGGCGCCACCTCCGGCGGCAGCATGGATGCCTCCAACCTGCTCAAGCCGGCGCTCGCCCAGGGCAGCCTGCGCTGCATCGGCTCGACCACCTACAAGGAATTCCGCAACCACTTCGAGAAGGACCGGGCGCTGGTCCGCCGCTTCCAGAAGATCGACGTGCCGGAACCGTCGGTGGAGGACTCGGTCAAGATCCTGCGCGGCCTGAAGCCGTATTACGAGAAGCACCACGGCGTGAAGTACACGGTGGAGGCTATCCGCTCGGCGGTGGAACTGGCGGCCAAGTACATCCACGACCGCAAGCTGCCCGACAAGGCCATCGACGTCATCGACGAGGTGGGCGCGGCGCGCAATCTGGTGCCCGAGAACAAGCGGCGCAAGACGGTGACGGTCAAGGACGTGGAAGAGATCGTCGCCAAGATCGCCCGCATCCCGCCCAAGTCGGTCAGCCGCGACGACCAGGAGGCCCTGCGCAACCTGGAACGCGACCTGAAGACCATGGTGTTCGGCCAGGACAAGGCCATCGAGATGCTGTCCAGCTCCATCAAGCTGGCGCGCGCCGGCCTGCGGGAACCGGAAAAGCCCATCGGCAACTACCTGTTCTCCGGTCCGACCGGCGTCGGCAAGACCGAGGTGGCGCGGCAGCTGTCGCGGTCGCTGGGGATCGAGCTGCTGCGCTTCGACATGTCGGAGTACATGGAGCGGCACTCGGTCAGCCGTCTCATCGGCGCCCCGCCGGGCTATGTCGGCTTCGACCAGGGCGGCCTGCTCACCGACGGCATCGACCAGCACCCGCACTGCGTGCTGCTGCTGGACGAGATCGAGAAGGCCCACCCGGACCTGTTCAACATCCTTCTGCAGATCATGGACCACGGCAAGCTGACCGACCACAACGGCAAGACGGTCGACTTCCGCAACGTCATCCTGATCATGACCAGCAACGCCGGCGCCTCGGAACTCGCCAAGCCGGCCATCGGCTTCGGCCGCGAGACCCGCGAAGGCGATGACAAGGAAGCCATCGAGCGGATGTTCAGCCCCGAGTTCCGCAACCGCCTGGATGCCGTCATCCCCTTCGCCAACCTGTCGCAGGAGGTGGTGTCCAAGGTCGTCGACAAGTTCATCATGGAGCTGGAGGCCCAGCTGGCCGACCGCGACGTGCAGATCGAACTGACCGACGAGGCCCGCAGCTGGCTGGCCGAACGCGGCTACGACCGCGCCATGGGTGCCCGTCCGCTCGGCCGGGTGATCCAGGAAACCATCAAGCGCCCGCTGGCCGAGGAACTGCTGTTCGGCAAGCTGGTGCTGGGCGGGGTGGTCAAGGTGCGCATCGAGGAGGACAAGCCGGTGTTCGACATCAGCCCGGCCCCGCCGCGCGCCCGCCGCAAGGAAGAGGAAACGGTGGACTGACCCGGCCCCCGCCGCCTTCAGGCCCCGGCATGGAAAAACCCCCGGCGGAGCGATCCGCCGGGGGTTTTCCGTGTCCGCGGTGGACGGGGCCGGAGCCGCCTCAGCGGCCTTCGACCTTGAGGGTCAGCAGCCGGGTCAGCTCGCCGGTTTCCGCCGATTCCATCACCACCGGCAGCAGCATCGGCTGCTGCGGCGTCAGGCTGACGCTGAAGGCGGTGGTGCCGAGAAGGAAGGCCTGCACCGCCTCCGCCACCATGGTGACGTCGGCCGGCGCCACTTCGGTGCCGGCATTGATGGTCACCATCTCGGCGGCGGCCGCCGCGAAGCCGGCGCGATCACCGCCCGCCGCCTGCTCCACCAGCACGTCGGCAAGGCGGTCGTCGGTGTAGGTGAGGGTGGCGCCGACGAAGGCGATGTTCTCGGTCATCAGGATCACCGCCTCGAAGTCGTCGGCGTCCATGGCGCGGGCGAGTTCCACCAGCGGCACGCCGGTGAAGTCCATCTTCAGCACCGCTTCGCCCAGGCCTTCGCCGCGCACGGTGACGGGGCCGACGGTCAGGGCGCCGTTGTCGGCAGTGTAGCGCTGCGCCACGTCCAGCGACAGGTCGAGGGTCTTGCGGCCGAGGCTGTCCAGCGCCATGGCCAGCAGCGGCGCCTCGTCGGCGAGCAGGGAGGCCGGCAGCTGCAGGTGATCCAGGCGCAGGCGCGACGACACCACGGTGCCCTGCAGGCGCTCCAGGTCGGTCAGGGTCATGCCGCCCAGACTGACCGCGCCGGTGGGGGCGATGCCGTTGATGCTGACGGCGCCAAGGCGCAGTTCCGTAAGGCCGAAGGCATCGCTGGCCGCCTTCTCGATCTCGGCCATGTCGCCGCGCAGGGGCGACAGGTCGAGGCCGGACAGGCTGAGATCCTTCACCGACAGGGCGAAGTCGTCCTCGGCCGCGACGTCGAGGCCGGTGAGGGTGATGCGGCCGTAGCGGCCGTTGACCACGTCGTCGACGCTCATGCCCTTCACGGTCAGGCGGGCGCTCTTGTCCTCGGCGACGAAGCTGACGTCGGACACGGCGATGCGCTTGGCGTTGAGGCCGCCGATGATGGCCGGCGCCACGTCGCCGCTGAGGGCGGTGCCGGCCGGCAGGCCGCTGACCGGCGCCACCTGGGCGATGTCGACGGCGGCGATGGTCATGGCGCCGTCGCCGGGCAGGGTGATGGTCACGCCTTCCGCCCGCGCGGTGTCGGCGCCGGCCTCCGACAGGCCGCTGGCCCGCACGGTGGTGGCGCGCGCCTGATAGCCGTCGGCGCGGCTGTAGGTCAGCCCGTCGATGACCACGGCGGCGCCGAACGGGTTGGCGTCGACGGCGGTCCAGGTCAGCTGCTCGCCGGTGCCGAGGGCGGCGGCATGCTGTTCCAGCACGCTGCGGGCCCGCGCGTCGGCGGTGCGGTCGGCAATGACGTAGCCCCCGGCCACGACCGCCACGACGGCGACGGCGCCGATGGCGACAGCCTTGGTATTCATGGTGTTGAAACTCCCCCTCGGTCGATCCCGCCCGCAGCATTAGCACGTCGCGATGCACGCTGCATCAATGGAAACGTCGCCCTTTCGCGGTACCTGTCCGGCGTCAGGTTTACGTTTACGGAAAGCCGCCCATGGGGCACTCTGGCGGCACCACCGAGAGCGGAAGGGAGCCTCCATGATTGCCGATTGCCTCGCCGGCGTGCGCGTGCTCGACCTCAGCCAGTACGTGCCCGGACCCTACGCGACGCTGCTGCTCAGCGACCTGGGGGCGGAGGTGGTAAAGGTGGAGCCGCCGGCCGGCGACCCCATGCGCGGGCTGCCGCCGCTGGCCGCCGACGGCACCTCGCCGGTCTATGCCGGGCTCAACCGCAACAAGACGGTGGTGCGGCTGGACCTGAAGGCGGCGGCCGACCGGGCGGTGATGGAAGACCTGGTGCGGCAGGCCGACGTGCTGCTGGAAAGCTACCGCCCCGGCGTGCTGGAGCGGCTGGGCTTCGGCCCGCAGGCGCTGGCCGACCTCAACCCCCGGCTGATCCATTGCGCGCTGTCCGGCTTCGGCCAGACCGGGCCGCTGCGCCTGCGCGCCGGCCACGACTGCACCTACATGGCCCTGGCCGGGGCGCTGGCGGTGACCGGGCCGGAGGAGGCGCCGCTGGCACCGTTTCCGCCGCTGGCCGACCACGCCAGCGCCATGAACGCCGTCATCGCCATCCTGGCCGCCCTGGTGCGGCGCGGGCGCAGCGGGCAGGGGGCGCGGCTCGACCTGTCGATCTATGAAAGCGCCCTGGCGCTGCAGTACCAGAGCCTGCTGACCCTGGGCATCGCCGACAATACCCGCGGCCGCGGCCTGCTCAACGGGGCCGCTGCCTGTTACCGCACCTACCGCTGCGCCGACGGCCGCTTCATGGCGCTGGGCGCCATCGAGCCCAAGTTCTGGCGCGACTTCTGCGTCACCGTCGGCCGCGAGGACTGGGTGGCGCGCCAGGACGAGCCGTTCCCGCAGACTGCCCTGATCGCCGAGGTGGCGGCGGTGCTGGCGACCCGCGACCGCGACGGCTGGGTGGCGCTGTTCGAGGGCGTCGACTGCTGTTTCGAGCCGGTGCTGAGCCCCGATGAGGCGGCGGCGCATCCGCAGGCGGCGGCGCGCGGGGTGGTGGCGCTGCTGCCCGACGGCACCGCCGAGCCGCTGTTCCCCGCCACCGCCGATGCCGCCCCGCCGCCCGCCCGCCGGCCCCTGCGCGAGCTGCCGGCGGTCGCGGTGCGCGACGCCTGGAAGGCGGCCGACGCCGGCGGCTGAGCCGCCGCCGGTTCCGCCCGCGTCAGGCGGAAGGCGTCAGGCGTCCAGGGTCATGTCGAGGGCGATGCCGCCGCCCTTGGTGACCCGCACGGTCTTGCGGCTCTTGCGGGCGATGGGGATCTTGGCCTTCATGCAGTGGGCCAGCAGCGCGGCGGCGACGAAGGGCTCGTCCAGCCCGTGGAAGATCTGCTTGCCCTCGCGCGTCTGCATGTGGACGCGCAGGCGGATCGGCTGTTCGTTCTCGATCTTGAAGTCGAGCACGGCACCCTGCGGCACCCCGGTGTTCGAGGTCAGGCTGAACTCTGACAAGGCGCGCGCCACTTCAACCTCGGTAAACAGAAGGCGGCGGATTTCGGTCGGCATGTTTTTTCTTGTCCCCTGGCGGCGCCCCAACTCTCCCGCGCCGCGTCTCCGCCGCTAGGGTAGCCGCTTTTCCCCTTGCCGCCAAAGGACTTCCTGCCGTCAACCGGCCAGCGCCTTGCTCTCCTGATGGCGCTGGATGTGGGGCTTCAGCTTCATGTCCTCCTGCAGGATGTGCTCCAGCAGCCAGGTGTTCAGGATGGACAGAAGGTCGGCATAGGAATGGTGGTCGCAGTCGATACCCTGCGCCTCCATGCGTTCCCGCGCCTGCTTGAAGCGCTTGTAGGCCGCCAGCAGGCGGGCCACCAGGGCGCGGTGCTTCTCCTGATGGGTCTGGCACAGCGGATAGCCGATTTCCCGCTGCACCGCCTCCTCGCGCGAAAAGTGGACCTTGGTGTACTCGGCCAGCTCGCGGAACGTCTGGTCCAGCGCCACGAAGGCGGCGCCGTTCTTCGTCAGGTTCTCGAAGGTGTTCAGAATGTCGATGAGCGCCCGGTGGTCGGCGTCGATAACCGGATGCCCGACGCTCATCTGTTCCCGCCATACGATCGCCATGTGCCCCTCCCAACCACACGACCATTATTGGTTAGGGGAACTATCGCATGGCGTTCTGTCCGGGCGAAACAATGCGGATGATATAAGACCGGCCGAGTCCTGGCGAACCCGGCCGGTCCTTTTGGCTTGGAACGGCGCTGCCGTCGGTTGGGCTGGGACGGCGCTGCCGTCAGTCTTTCCAGCGCGGCAGGGCGCGCAGCTGGTCTTCCGTCAGGGTGGTGATGAAGGTGCGTTCCTGCGGGCCGAGTTCCAGGTGTTCCAGCCCGACCACCACGTCTTCCTCGCCGATGCCGAGCAGGCCGCCGGTTTCCACCACCACGGCCATCACCTCGCCGCGGTCGTTGGCCAGCACGTCCTCCACCTCGCCGATGCGCTCGCCGGAGGGGCCGATGACGTCGTAATCGTCGATGTCATGACGCAGGTCGGCGGGCAGGGCGGCCAGGGATTCCGGCCACTGCAGCGAGGTATCGTCGGCATCCACCTCGCGCAGGCCGTCCACCTGCGGCGTGGTGGCGCCGCCGCCGACGGTGGCCGCCTGCTCGCCCTGGCCCTGGGGCGGCGTGGCGGTGGGGGAGGAGTCGGCGGCCAGGGCGGCAGCGGCGGGCAGCAGCAGGGCGGCGGTGGCGGCGCCGGCCAGGGCAAGACGCAGGGATCGCAGCGGGGTCATCGCTACCTCCTTGAAATTGTGTCGGTTACCCTGCCAACGGCGGCGCCGGCGGTGGCGTTCGCCGAAAACCCCCGCCTTCAGTGCGGGCCGCGCCGCCCGGCCATGGCGGCGGCCACCAGTCCGGCCGTCACGGTCAGCGCCGCCAGGGTCGCGGTCGGGTGGCGCTGCACCACGTCGAGCGTGCTGAAGCGGCGGGTATAGGGTTCCTCGCCGTTGTGGATGCGGCCGTCGCCGCTGGCCTCGAACAGCCCCTGGTGGCGGTGGACGCCGGCCGGCCGCTTGTCGTGCTGCAGGCGGGTCATCATGCCGGCCATGGCGCGGTCGGACAGGCCGGGCGCCACCCGCTCCATCATCGTCATCAGCCAGGCGGCGCCGCCGACGTAGAGTTCGCGCGACGGATGGGTGGCGGCGTGCAGGATGGTTTCCGCCACCAGTTCCGGCGCATAGACCGGCTGCGGGTTGGTGGGCTCGGTCTCCAGGTGGTTGCCGGCGTGGTGCTTGTAGGGGGTGTCGATGGTGGCCGGCTTGATGAGCGTCACCGCCACCGGGGCGCCGTCGGCCATCAGCTCCATGCGCAGGCCGGTGGTGAAGCCCTTCACCGCGTGCTTGGAGGCGGCATAGGGCACCTGCAGCGGAAACACCCGTTCCGACAGCACGCTGCCGACGTTGATGATGGCGCCGCCGCGGTCGCGCAGGTGGCGGGCGGCGACCAGCGAGCCGTGCACCACCCCCCAGTAGTTGGTGTCGAAGATGCGCCGGTGTTCCTCCAGCCCGATGGCTTCCAGATTGCCGTAGCTCGACACGCCGGCATTGTTCACCCAGGTGTCGAAGCCGCCGAAGCGGTCGATGGCGGTGGCGGCGATGCGCTCCACCGCCTCGGGCTCGGCGACGTCGGCGACGACGGCGGCGGCGCGGCCGCCCACCGCCTCGATGCTGCGCACGGTGGCGTCCAGGGTTTCGCCGGCCCGCGCCGCCAGCACCACCGCCGCGCCCCGGCGGGCGGCGGTGATGGCGGTGCACAGGCCGATGCCGCTGGAGGCGCCGGTGATGACCATGACCTGCCGGTCGAGCGGTTTCAGACGCGGCCCGCTCATCCCAGCGGCCCCCCGGCGGCGCCGGTCTGCGGCTGCGATTCCAGCAGGCGCTTCAGGCGCTGCAGGTCGTCGGCGGCCTGCACGTCGGGCTCCTCGCCCAGCATGCGGGCGACCTTGGCGCCCAGTTCGCCGCCGGGGGCGAAATAGGCCAGCTGCAGGCGCACCAGGGTCGAGTCGCCGGGTTCGTCCTCGAAGGTCACCGTGCCTTCGTTGCGGATATCGGCCGGCGGCACCGCCCGCCAGCGGATGCGGCGGTCTTCCTCGATGTCATAAAGCTCCGCCTCCCACTCAAGCGAGGTGTGCAGCGGGCCGCGCACCACCCAGCGATGGCGGTCGGGGCCGGTTTCGGTGACGCTTTCCACGTGCGACATGAACTGCGGGAAGCGGGTCGGGTCGCGCCAGAAGGCGAAGACCTGGCTGCGCGGCCGGGCGATGGAGATGGTGCGCTCGATATGCAGCCAGCGGCCGGGCAGGCGGGCGCCGGGGGTGGAATCGGATTCGCTGCACCAGCGCTTCCAGGCCCAGATGCCGCCGGCGGCGGCCACGGCCAGACCGAGCGGGCCGGCGCGGCGCAGGGCCATCAGCGCCAGGGCGCTGCCGGCCAGCAAGGCTCCGCGGGAGGACAGGAAGTCGGACGAGCCTTCGCTGCGACGGGAGGGGTCGAAGGTCATGGGGGCGTCTCCGCTGTGGCTGAAAGCGGCGGCATGACTGTGGCGCCGCGCTGTTCGGCGAACGCCCTGCCGTCGCGCCCCGTTCCGCCGGCTCCCCTTTCTATCCCCGGCGGCGGCTGATCAGGCCAGGGCGCGGGCGATGGCGCGGGCGGCGGTGCGCCCGCTCTGCCAGGCGCCCGGTACCTGGGTGGCCCACTGCACGTCGCAGGCCTCGCCGGCGAAGAACACCCGATCGCCCACCGGCAGGGCCAGCGCGGCGCGGGCGGTGGCCTGGCCGGGCAGGGCGGCGGAGTAGGCGCCCAGGCTGAACGGGTCGGCGCCCCAGGCGGTGGCGGTGGCGCCGGCGATCATGCCGCGCAGGTCGCTGCCGTAGACCTGCGCCAGCCGCTCGGTGACGGTCGCGACGGCGGCGGCCTCGCCCTCCTTCTCCAGCGCCCAGGCCTCCGGCCCGCCCAGGAAGGCGACGGCGAGGTCGCTGCCGAACGGCCGGTGCACCACGTCGAGCGCGCTGCCGTCGGCCATGAGGGCGTGCAGGCGGTCGAAGGGGTCGAGGTCGAGCGGATTGCCCGGCAGGTGCAGCACCACCTTGTTGAGCAGCCCCATGCGCAGCCCGCCGATGGCGCGGGCCGTATCGGCCGGCAGGGCGGGGGTGAAGCGGATGGTGCCGGCGCTCAGCACCCCCACCGACACGGTCACCAGCACCGCCCGCGCCCGCAGGCTGCCGCTGCCGGTGTGGAGGGTGACGCCCGGCCCCGACCAGTCCACCGCCCGCACCGCCGTGTTCAGGCGCACGTCCGCCACGGCGCCCAGGGTGGCGACCAGGGTGCCCATGCCCTCGGCGATGAAGGACTCCTCGCCGGTGTCGATCTGTTCGTCGAAGTCCACCGCCGACAGCGCCTCGAACGGCACGCCGTGGGTGAGCGGGCCGATCAGCTGCCGCGCCAGCCGGTCGAGGTCGTTGGCGGGGGCCGGCAGGGCGGCGGCGGCCAGGTCGCCCTGGTCGGAGGCGAGGTCGGACAGCGCCTCGGCGGTGGCATCATAGGCGTCCTCGAAGGCGGCGAGGCCGTCCACGTCCAGGAAGCGGCGGCGCGGCAGCCACACCTCGGCATCCTGCGGGTCGCGCACGACGGTCAGGCCGCTGGCGCGGGCCACCGGCGTCAGCGGGTTGCGGTCGGAGGAATGCAGCCACGCCGCCCCCAGGTCCATGGGCACGCCGAACAGGGGCGCCGTCACCGCCCGGCCGCCGATGCGGTCGCGGGCCTCCAGCACGGTGACGGTCAGGCCGGCCTCGCGCAGGGCGGTGGCGGCGGCCAGCCCGGCGGTGCCGGCGCCGATCACCGCCACGTCGACGTCGGCGGCGCGGGCGGCGCGGCTGCGGCCGAGCAGCAGCGCCGTTGCGGCGGCGGGACCGCCGGGGG
>NZ_BAAAEP010000078.1:0-13094 GCF_039523075.1 Caenispirillum bisanense | reverse complement strand
TCCAGGCGTGCGCAGCCGGGACGGAGACGGCCTGATGTGCGGCCTGTTCGCCTCGGTCGGCGTTGCGGTGCCCGACGCCCACATCGACCGCCTGGCCCAACGCGGCCCCGACGGCGCGGGCCGGCGGGAGTTCGCCACCCCCGCCGGCCCCCTGGTTCTGGGCCACCGCCGTCTCGCCATCATCGACCCGGATCCGCGCTCGGACCAGCCGATGTCCTGCCCCGAAGGCCGGCTGCACATCGTCTTCAACGGCGAGATCTACAATTACCTGGAACTGCGCGACGAGCTGCGGGGGGCCGGCTTCCGTTTCCACACCGGTTCCGACACCGAGGTGCTGCTCGCCGCCTACGCGGCCTGGGGCAGCGGCATGCTGGAGCGCCTCATCGGCATGTTCGCCTTCGCCCTGTTCGACCGCGCCCGCGGCCGCCTGTTTCTGGCCCGCGACCGGTTCGGCATGAAGCCGCTCTACTATGCGAGCGGGGCCGGCGGCTTCGCCTGCGCGTCCGAGATGAAGGCGCTGTTCGACCTGCCCTTCGTCAGCCGCCGTCTGGCCCCGCAACCGGCCTTCGAGTTCCTGCGGTTCGGAATGATCGAGCACCGGCCGGAAACCCTGTTCCGCGACATCCGCCTGCTGCGCCCGGCGCACTGGATGGAGGTGGATCTGACGACGGTCGAGCCCGGCTCGCCGGTGCGCTATTGGACGCCGCGCGCCGCCAGCGACCGGCGGCTGTCCTTCGAAGAGGCCGCCGAAAGCCTGCGCGAGCGCTTCGACGCGAGCGTCCGGCTGCATCTGCGCAGCGACGTCCCGGTCGGGGCGACCCTGTCCGGCGGCATCGACTCCACGGCGGTGGTGACCAGCATCGTCCGGCAATCCGCCGGCCGGCTGCCCACCTTCAGCTTCATCAGCGAAGATCCCGCGCTGAGCGAAGACCGCTGGATCGATCTGGCGGCGCAGGGCCTGCCGCTCGACCTGCACAAGGTGCAGGCGACCCTGGAGGAGTTCCGCTCCGACCTGGACCGCCTGATCGACGGGCAGGACGTCCCCCTGCAAAGCCCGAGCATCTACGCCGAGTACAAGGTGTACGAACTGGCACGGCGGACCGGCATCAAGGTCGTCCTGGGCGGCCAGGGCGCGGACGAGATGTTCGCCGGCTACCACCCCTACATGCTGGCCCGCATCGGGTCGCTGATCGCCGGCGGGCGGCTGCCCGGCGCCCTTGGCCTGCTGAACCGCTACCGGGCACGAAGCGGCATGGGATGGCGGAGCATCGCCCTTACCCTGGCGGCGGGCCTGCTCCCGGAGGCGGCGATCGGCGGTTTGCGCCGGGCCAGACCGTCGTCCGATGCCGACTGGCTGGACCATGACTGGGCCGAGCGGCAGGGGGTGGACGTCCGGCCCATGGTGCCGCGCTATGGCCGCGACGGCCTGCGCCAGACCCTGCTGACGGATTTCCTGACCCGATCCCTTCCGGCGCATCTGCGCTACGAGGATCACAACTCCATGATGCACGGGGTGGAGAGCCGGGTTCCCTTCCTGACCCAGGACATCGCGGAACTGGCGTTCTCGCTGCCCGAGAACGCGCTGATCGACGACCAGGGCCGGACCAAGGCGGTGTTGCGCCATGCCCTGGCCGACCGCCTGCCGGCGGCGATCCGCGACCGCGCCGACAAGATCGGCTTCGCCGCTCCCGACCGCTCCTGGCTTCTGCGCTCGGCCCCGTGGGTGGAGGCGCTGCTGGGCTCCGGCCTGTCCCGCTGCCTCGGGCCGATCCGGCCGGAGGCGTTGCGCGAGCGGTGGCAGGGCATGCTGGCGGGCCATGCGCCGGTGGACACCCGGCTGTGGCGGGTGCTCACCTTCATCCGCTGGGCGGAGCTGAAGAACGTCGAGGTGCCGGCATGACCGGCGGGCGGCCGACCGTGCTGTCCATGACCTCGGCCGCGCTGGAAGCCGATGGCCGGGCCTTGCGCATCGCCCACAGCTTCGCACGGGCGGGGTGCCGGTCCGTGGTGGTGGAGGGGGTGCCCAGCCGCTCCCCCGGCGACTTCGGGGTGCCGGTGATCTCGTTCGACACCCGCGCGGCGCTGCCTCCCCCCGCCCCGCCCGCCGGCACGCCCGCCGCCCCGGCTCCGGGCTGGAAGACCCGTGCCCGTTCCTGGCTGCGCGCCGGCACCGGCTGGGGGCCGGCGGACACGCTGATCTTCCAGCTCTACCGCGCCGGCTTCCTGTGGAAGTACGCCGGCGCGGCGCTGCGTCGGCTGCCGCCCGCCGACCTCGTCTATCTCCACGGCTTCCTGTTCTACCCGGCGGCTGCGCTGCGCGGGGCCGGACGGCGGGTGCCCCTGGTCTACGACGCCCACGATTTCTATGCCGGAATCCGCCCCCCGGAGACGCTGACGTCGTTCGACCGCGACTATGTGGGGCCCTTCCTGCGCCGGGTCGAGCAGCGCTGCTGCTCGGCCGCCGCCGCGGTGGTCACCGTCTCCGAAGGCGTCGCCGGCATGATGGCCGATCATTACGGCGTGCGGCCGACCATCCTGCGCAACGTGCAGGATCCCCGCCTCGAACCGCCCGCCGGTGACGACGCGCCGCCCGACGACATCCGCCGGCGGCTGGGGCTGGGCGCCGACGACGCCCTGGTGGTGGTGATCGGCAACTGCAAGCCGGGGCAGGCGATGGCTGAACTGGGACAGGCGCTGCGCGCCACCGCCCGGCCGGTGCACGTCGCCTTCGTCGGCGCCGGGTACGAGGTCCACCGCCCCGTCATGGAGGCGCTCGGCGTCGGAGCACGCACCCACTTCGTCGGCCCGGTCCCGCCCCATCGGCTGATTCCCTTCGTACGGACGGCGGATGCCGCCGCGGTGATCTATGTGCCGCTGACCTCCAACTACCGCGCGGCCCTGCCCAACGGGTTCTTCCAGGCGGTATCCGCCGGCCTGCCGGTTCTAGCCGGCGATGGCCTGCCCGAAGTGGTCGGGCTGGTGCGCCGGTTCGAACTGGGGCTGGAGGTGGACCTGACGCAACCCGCGGCGCTCGCGGCGGCGCTGGACCGTCTGGGCGGCGATGCCGGCCTGAGGGACCGGCTGCGCCGGGGGGCCGAGCGGGCCGCCGCGGAACTGAGCTGGCCGGTGGAGGAACGGCGCCTCCTCGACCTCGTCGCCCCGCTGATCGGGTCGCGGCCATGAGCCGGAGGCTGGAACTCCTCCTGCTGTGCGATTACCGCAGCGACGGCGCCGCCGCCGTGCGCGACCACATCGATGGGCTGATCGCGCACAGCCGTCACCGCATCCGCCCCCTGTCGGTGTTCGGCGCCCTGCCGCCCGGCCTCGATCCCGGCCGCTTCGACGGGGTGCTGGTCCACTATTCGGTCATGGCCGACCCCGGCGCTCTGATGACGCCGGACCTGACCGCGGCCCTGGCGGCGTACGGAGGGCTCAAGGCGGTCTTCGTCCAGGACGAGCACCGCAATGTCGGGCAACGCCTGGAGACCTTGCGGCGGATCCGCGCGGACCTTCTCTTCACCTGCGTTCCCGCCGCGGAGATCGAAAAGGTCTATTCCGAATCCGCCCTTCCCGGGGTGCGCACGATCAACGTGCTGACCGGCCATGTGCCGCCGGGGCTGGCGGATCTCCCGGTGCCGCCCTTCGCCGAACGGCCGCTCGACGTGGGTTACCGGGCGCGGCACCTGCCCGCATGGCTCGGCCGCCTCGCCCGCGAGAAGGCGGAGATCGGCCTGCGCTTCCAGGCCGATGCGGGGCGCCACGGCCTCGTCTGCGACATCTCGCTGGCGGAACACGACCGGCTCTACGGAGACGCCTGGATCGCCTTCCTGACCCGCTGCAAGGCGACCCTGGGGGCGGAAAGCGGCGCCAGCGTGTTCGACATGGACGGCTCGATCGAGCGCCGGGTCACCGCGCACCTCGCCCGCGATCCCGATGCGGGCTTCGAGGAGCTGAGCACGCTCTACTTCGCCGGCTGCGACGGCGTCGTCGCCAACGGCCAGGTGTCCCCGCGGATCTTCGAGGCGGCGGCCCTGCGCACCCTGATGATCCTTTACCCGGGGAGCTATTCCGGCGTCCTGGAGCCGTGGCGGCACTATGTGCCGCTGGCCAAGGACCATTCCAACATGGACGAGGTGGTCGCGGTCCTGCGCGATCCCGGGCGCGCGCAGGCCATCGTCGATGCCGCGTGGCGCGAGGTCGCCTGCAATCCCGACTTCGGGCCCGGCCGGCTGGCCCGCACCGTGGACGAGGCGCTGGACGCCGCCGCTGGGCGGCCCCCCGCCCGGCCCTATGACGAGGCCGGCTGGCGGCGCGCGATCCGGCAGGACTGGCGCTATTACCGGCGGCGCTGGCTGCGCGCCGCGCGCGAGGCGGCGTACCGCGCCGGCTTCCGGCTGATCGCCCGGCTCGCCTCGCCCGCCGCTGCCGAACGGATGAAGGGGCGGTTGCGCGCGCTTCGCGCCGGCCGCCGCCGGTCCTGATGCCGCCGCGGGGGAATCTGTCCTTGCGGCGGACGGCCGGATGGAGTTTCCTTGGCGGCGGTGCGGCCTTGAGTGCGGGCCTCCGACACGGGTCCCCCCCCCGAAGCACTCCCCCCAGGCCCCTCGCGATGCGGCGGCCGTTGCCCGGTGCCTGGCGGTACCGGGGATGATCGGAACAGAATCAGCTTCTGCCGGATGATGGTGCAATGTGCGGTATAGCAGGCCTCGTCGATGTGACGGGCAACCCGGTTCCCCATTCAAGACGCGCGCTTGCCGCCATGGGGCGTCTGATCGCCCACCGCGGCCCTGACGGCAGCGGCGCCTGGACCAATCCGGGCGGCGCATGCGGTCTGGCCCACCGCCGGCTCGCCATCATCGACCTGACCCCCGCCGCGGCCCAGCCGATGGAGGCGGCCAACGGCACGACCATCGCCTTCAACGGCGAGATCTACAACCATGTCGAGCTGCGCGAGCGCTACGCCGGTGCCGGCTGGTCCTTCCGCTCGCGCTCGGACACGGAGTGCATCCTGGCGGCCTATGACCGCCACGGCACCGACTGCGTGCATGAACTGCGCGGCATGTTCGCCTTCGCGCTGTGGGACGAGCGGCGCAGGCGCCTGTTCTGCGCCCGCGACCGCTTCGGCATCAAGCCGTTCTACTACACCGTGGCGGACGGCGTGCTGTACTTCGCGTCCGAAGCCAAGGCGCTGCTGCCGTTCCTGCCCGAAATCGACACCGACCCCTCGGCCCTGGCCGAGTACATGACCTTCCAGTACACGATCGGCGAGCACACCCTGTTCAAGGGGATCCGGCAGCTTATGCCCGGCCACGCCCTGATGGTGGAGGACGATACGGTCCGGGTCTGGCGCTACTGGGACGTGCGCTACGAGGTCGATTTCGACCACAGCCCGCCCTATTTCCAGAACCGCCTGGTGGAGCTGGTCGAGGATTCGCTGAGCCTGCACCTGCGCAGCGACGTGCCGGTCGGCGCCTACATATCGGGGGGCATCGATTCCAGCCTGATCGCCTTGCTTGCCGGCCGCACTGACGCCGCCGCCCACAAGGGCTTCCACGGCAAGTTCACCGAGTTTCCCGGCTACGACGAAAGCCACTACGCCCGACTGGCGGCCGAGCAGGCGGGCGGCGAACTGCACGTCATCGACATCACGGCCCAGGATTTCCGCACCCACATCCGCGACGTCATCCACCACCTGGACTTCCCGGTCGCCGGGCCGGGCTCCTTCCCGCAGTTCATGGTATCCAAGCTGGCGGCCGAGCAGGTCAAGGTGGTGCTGGGCGGCCAGGGCGGCGACGAGATCTTCGGCGGCTACGCGCGCTATCTGCTGGCCTATTTCGAGCAGTGCATCAAGGCCGCCATGGACGGCAGCTACAAGAACGGCAACTTCGTCGTCACCATCGAATCCATCGTTCCGAACCTCGGGCTGCTGCGCGAATACAAGCCGCTGATGGCGGAATTCTGGCGCGAAGGGCTGTTCGGTCCGCTGGACGAGCGCTACTTCCGCCTGATCGACCGTTCGGTCGATATGCAGGACGAGGTCGATTGGAGCGCGCTGGACCGCCGGAAGGTCGCCGAGGACTTCAAGGCCATCTTCAACAACAAGTCCAACGTGCGCAAGGAAGCCTACTTCGACAGCATGACGCACTTCGACTTCAAGTGCCTGCTGCCGGCCCTGCTGCATGTGGAGGACCGCATGAGCATGGCCCATGGGCTGGAAAGCCGGGTGCCGCTGCTCGACCACCCGCTGGTGGAATTCGCCGCCACCGTGCCGGCGGACGTCAAGTTCGAAGGCGGCCACCTGAAGCGCCTGCTGAAGACCGCCTTCGCCGACGTGCTGCCCCACGACATCGCCCACCGGCGTGACAAGATGGGGTTCCCCGTGCCCCTCAAGGAATGGTTCGCCGGCGATCTCCGCCAGGACGTGGTGGACATCTTCCAGAATCTGAGGGAAAAGCATCGGCCGTACATCAACGCCGATGCGGTGCTGCGCAACTTCGACCGGGCTGGCCGCTTTTCGCGCAAGACCTGGGGCTTGCTGAGCCTGGAGTTGTGGCACCAGACCTTCCACGACCGGGCGGCCGACTATCGCGCCATGCTCGACGACGCTCATTCCGAGAACGAGGTCATTCAACCATGAAAGCCTTCATCACCGGTGGCTGCGGCCAAGTCGGCTCCCACATCGCCGAAATGCTGCTGGAGCGCGGCGACGAGGTGCTGGCCATCGACAATTTCGCCACCGGACGGCCTGAGCACCTCGCCGCCCACGACCGCCTGCGCTTCGTCGAGGGCTCGATCGCCAACAAGCCGCTGATCGACCAGCTGGTGGGCGACTTCAAGCCGGACGTGCTGATCCACACCGCCGCGTCCTACAAGGACCCCGAGGACTGGTACAACGACACCCTGACCAACTGCGTCGGCGGCGCCAATCTGGTCCGCGCCGCCAAGGACAACAAGGTCGGGCGCTTCATCTATTTCCAGACCGCCCTGTGCTATGGCGTGAAGCCGCTGCAGCAGCCGATCCGGCTGGACCACCCCAAATTCCCGGCCAACAGCAGCTACGCCATCTCCAAGACGGCGGCCGAGGACTACCTGGAAATCTCCGGGCTGGACTATGTCACCTTCCGCCTCGCCAACGTGGTCGGGCCGCGCAACGTGTCGGGGCCGCTGCCGATCTTCTTCCAGCGCCTGTCGGAGGGGAAGAAGTGCTTCGTCACCACGGCGCGGCGCGACTTCGTCTTCGTCAAGGATCTGGCCCGCACGGTGCTGAGCGCCGCCGACGGCAAGGGCAACGGCGCCTATCACTTCTCCTCGGGCACCGACGTGGCGATCAAGGAGCTGTACGACGCGGTGGTCGAGGCCATGAAGCTGAACGACTATCCGGAGCCGGAAATCCGCCAGCTCGGCCCCGACGATGCGCCCTCCATCCTGCTCGATCCGTCGCGGACGTTCGCCGATTTCGGCGCGATCGAGTTCACGCCGCTGAAGGAAACGGTGCGCGCCGCCATCGAATACTACCGCGCTTTCGGTGTGGTGGGGGGCTACACCCACCTCAAGCTCGACAAGAAGTAAGGAGCGACCCTTGCGCATCCTGATCACCGGCGGCGCCGGCTGCCTGGGCTCGAACTTGATCGAGCGCTACATCCCCGCTGGCCACGAGGTCCTGGTCATCGACAATTTCGCCACCGGCAAGCGCGAGGTGCTGCCGCCGGTGGCGGGCCTGACGGTGGTCGAGGGCTCGGTCGCCGACAGCGGCCTCGTCGACCGCTGCTTCGGCGATTTCCAGCCGACCCATGTGATCCATTCGGCGGCGGCCTACAAGGACCCAGCCGACTGGCGCGAGGACGTCGCCACCAACGTCACCGGCACCATCAACGTCGTCGATGCGGCGAAGCGTCATGCGGTCAGGCGCTTCGTCAACTTCCAGACGGCGCTGTGCTACGGACGGCCCGAGCAGGTTCCGATCCCGGTGGATCACCCCACCCGGCCCTTTACCAGCTACGGCATCTCCAAGACCGCCGGCGAGCAGTACGCGCTGATGGCGGGGCTGCCTCTGGTGTCGCTGCGGCTGGCCAACATCACCGGGCCGCGGCTGGCGATCGGGCCGATCCCCACCTTCTACAAGCGCCTCAAGGCCGGGCAGAAATGCTTCTGCTCCGATACCGTGCGCGACTTCCTGGACATGGAGGACTTCTTCTCCATCATGGACGTGGTCATGCGCGACGACGCGCCGACCGGTCTGTTCAACGTCTCCACCGGCGAGGGCCGCTCGATCAAGGACGTCTTCGACGCGGTGTGCGGCTACCTGGGGATCGTGCCGGCCGAACCGGTGCCGGTGGTGCCGCCGGGCGCCGACGACGTGCCGGCCGTGGTCCTCGACCCATCGCGCACCCGGCAGGTGCTGGGCTGGGAGGCCAAAATCGGCTTCGCCGACACCATCGCCCGCATGCTGCGCTGGTACGACGCGCACGGGGTCACGGACATCCACAGCCATCTCGCCGCCCCCAAGGCATCGTGATCCTGCCCCCGGAAGGCGCGCCTTCCGGGGGATGACGGGCGGCGCGTCATGCGTTCCTCGCGGCAGGCCGGCGGCGACGGCCTGCCGCGGACAGCAGCTTCACTGAGGGTAATTCCATGGAATTCAAGGACGCCAACATCCTGGTCGTCGGCGGCGCCGGCTTCGTGGGCAGCAATCTGGTGCTGAAGCTGCTGGAGCGGCAGCCGCGCCGGGTGATCATCGTCGACAACCTGCTGTCGGCCGACATCAGCAACGTGCCGGACCATCCCGCGGTGACGTTCCTGTTCGGCAGCATCGCCGACGACCGCATCCTGGGCCAGTTGCCCGACGACCTGGACTATGCCTGGCATCTGGCCTGCTACCACGGCAACCAGTCCTCGATCCACGACCCGCTGGCCGACCACGAGAACAACACGCTGACCAGCCTGAAGCTGTTCGAGCGGCTGAAGGACATCCGCTCGCTGAAGAAGGTGGTGTATGCCGCCGCCGGCTGCGCGGTGGCCGAGAAGACCTTCGACGAGGCCAAGCCCACCACCGAGGAGGCGCCGGTCTCGCTCTACCACGACAGCCCCTACTCCATCTCCAAGCTGATCGGCGAGCTGTACGGCAACTATTACTGGATGCGCCACGGCCTGCCCATCGTCAAGGCGCGCTTCCAGAACGTCTTCGGCCCGCGCGAGATCCTGGGCGCCGGCCGCTGGCGCGGCACGCCGCACACCGTCTGGCGCAACGTCACCCCTACCTTCATCTGGAAGGCGCTGAACGGGGAGGCGCTGCCGCTGGACAACGGCGGCAACGCCAGCCGGGACTTCATCTTCGTGGAGGACATGGCGAGGGGCCTGATGGCCTGCGCCGCCCGCGGCGCGGCCGGCGAGGTCTACAACCTGGCCTCGGGCATCGAGACCAGCATCCTGGAACTGGCCACCATCATCAACGAGACCACCGGCAACACAACGCCGCTGGATCTGCGCCCGGCCCGCGACTGGGACCGCTCGGGCAAGCGCTTCGGCTCGACCGAGAAATCCCGCCGCGAACTCGGCTTCGAGGCCGCGGTGTCGGTGCGCGAGGGCATCGAACGCACCGTCGCCTGGACCCGCGAGAATCAGGCGACCATCGCCCGCTGCATGGCCCAGCACGACCATTTCATGGCCCGCCTGTAGGAGGAGAGGAACGATGATCAAGGTCCTCACCATCGTCGGCGCGCGGCCGCAGTTCATCAAGGCGGCGGCGGTCAGCCGCGCCTTCGCCGAGGCCGAGGGCATGACCGAGGTGATGGTCCATACCGGCCAGCATTTCGACCCCGGCATGTCGGACGTGTTCTTCCGCGAACTCGGCATCCCGCAGCCGGCCCATCACCTGGGGGTGCATGGCGGAGGGCACGGCCAGATGACCGGCCGCATGCTGGAAGGGCTGGAAGCGGTGATGCTGGCGGAACGGCCCGACTGGGTCCTGGTGTACGGCGACACCAACTCGACCATCGCCGGCGCCCTCGCCGCCGCCAAGCTGCTGATTCCGGTGGCGCATGTGGAAGCCGGGCTGCGGTCCTTCAACCGGGCGATGCCGGAAGAGGTCAACCGGGTGCTGACCGACCACGTCAGCCGGCTGCTGTTCTGCCCCACCACGGCGGCGGTGGCCAATCTGGCCCGCGAAGGGATCACCGGCGGCGTGCACCATGTGGGCGATGTGATGTACGACGCCACCCTCGACGCGGTCCGCCGGGCCGGGACGGAATCCCGGATCCTCGCCGACCTGGGACTGGAGCCGGGCGGCTTCGCCCTGGCCACCATCCACCGGGCGGAGAACACCGACACGGCCGCGCATCTGGCCGAGGTGCTGGAGTATCTGCGCGGCCGCGCCGCGGAGCGGCCGGTGGTGCTGCCGCTGCATCCCCGCACCCGTCAGGCGGCCGAACGCTTCGGCCTGGGCTTCGACGGTCTGCGCACCATCGCGCCCGTGGGCTATCTGGACATGGCCGCGCTGCTCGGCGGCTGCGCCGAGGTGCTGACCGATTCCGGTGGCGTGCAGAAGGAAGCCTACTTCCACCGCAAGCCCTGCACCACGCTGCGCTCGGAAACCGAATGGGTGGAGACGGTGGACGCCGGCTGGAACCGCCTGTGGAAGGGGCCGGACTATGCGCCCCGCCGCACCATCACCGAATACGGCGACGGCCGGGCGGCACAGGCGATCCTCGGCCTGATCAGGGACGCCGCATGAGCCTATCGAGCCTTTCAACCCTGGTCCTCTACGCGGATTACACGACACGGCTGAGCTATTACGACGACTGGCTCGATGCGTTCCGGCAGGCGCGGGAGTTCGACTGCCGCGAACTCAACATCTGCCAGCGGGGCATCGGGGAGGCCCTGAAGGCGGCGCTGCCCGAAGCCGATCTGGTGGTTCTGCTGCACTCCACCAACGGCGACACGACGATCTATCTGGAACCCCTCGTGCCGCTTCTGGCGGCGCGCAAGGGGTTGCTGCTGTCGTTCGTCGGCAACGAGGTGAGCCTTCCCGGTTCGCCGATCTCGGCCAAGCGCGCTGTTTTCCAGGCGATCCGCCCCGACTTCATCGCCACCCAACTGCCGCTGGACGCCGGCGAGTATCTGTGGGGGGATCTGGTCGGGCGGCGGGTGCTGGCGATCCCCCACGCCCTCAACCCACAAGCCTTCCGACCGGAACAGCCCGATGAGCGGCGCACGGTGGACATCGGTGTACGCGCCGTACGCTACCTCGCACACCTCGGTGACGACGAACGCAACCGGCTGCACGATCTGTTCGCCACGCCGGGCGGCGCTCCCGGCCTGACGGTGGATATCTCGACCGAGCGCCTGGACCGGGCAGGGTGGGCGGGCTTCCTCAACACCTGCAAGGGCACGGTCTCATCCGAGGCCGGAAGCTGGTTCCTGGAGCGCGACGACGCCACCATGGAGGCGATCCGGGCCTGGACGGCCGAGCGCTTCCGCGGGCGCGGCATGATGATCGCCAACGACTCCCCCTTGCGCCGGCTGGGCCACAAGCTGCCCTGGTGGATGCGCGCCGCGGCCCGCAAGATGTTGAGCCGGGGGGTCATCCGCCATGAAAGCACCGTCAACGAGGAACTGACCTTCGCCGAAGTGCATGAGCGCTTTTTCCAGGGACGGCAGCGCCCGGATTTCTATGGCAAGTGCATTTCGTCGCGCCATTTCGACGCCATCGGCACCGGCACCTGCCAGATCCTGATCGAGGGACGCTACAACGGCATCCTGACGGCCGGAGAGCACTATATCCCGCTCTCCACGGATTTCGCCAATCTGGAGGAGGCGCTCGACACCTTCCGCGATCCCGCCTGCCGAACCCGGATCACGGAAGCCGCGCGCGCGCACGCCCTGGCGCGTCACACCTACGCCCACCGGGTGCGGGACATCCGGGACGCCGCCGCGTGAGCCCAATCAGCGGCACCGACGCACACCGTTGATCGCCTCCCTAAAATGAGGTAGCGTATAAGGCGGTGTTCATGGGGGCATGGCTCATGCGGACATGGCTCATGCGGACGGTGCTATTGGCTGGTGCGGCGCTGGCCGCGCTGGCGGGGGAAGCTGGAGCCCAGACACTGCCCGGCACCGTCGATCCCGGACGGCTCCTGCAACAGTTCGAACAGCAGGCTCCGGTTCCTGAGTCGCGCGCCGGCCGCACGGTCCTCGACAGCGCCGACCAGATGCCCCCGAACAGGCCGAGCGCATCCGCTTCATCCTCACCGAGGTGACGGTGGAAGGCGCCCAGGTCATCCCCGAGCCGCCTCCGGTGGAGGCCCAGACGATATCGCGGGGAATGGAGATCGTCACGCCGCGCGGCTTCGTCGTGCGGGTGCCGGAGGGTGTGAAGGCGGCTCACCTGCGGGCCGTCCTGGCGGCGGTGCGGGATCTGTGATCGGCCTGCCGCCCGGCGTGCGCGTCCATCTGGCGGCCGGACCGGTGGGCATGCGCAAAGGCTTCGACGGCCTCTCCGTTCTCGTCCAGGAGGAGCTGCGGCGCGATCCGTTCAGCGGCCACATCTTCCTTTTCCGCGGGAAACGCGGCGACAGGATCAAGGCGCTCTACTTGTCAATCGGCGTCGAAACCTGACCCCCAGTCGGCTTCCAATAATGCCCCCTGTCCGCGAAGGGGTATGGCCGCATGAGGTGGGGCATATCGCCCACGGTGATCAGCCGTTGACGGCGGCTTTCCAGTTCCAGGGCAGGAGCTCGTCCAGCCGGCTTGCGGGATAGTCGGCGACGATCGTCTCGAGGATGCTCTTCAGATAG
The DNA here is from genome assembly GCF_039523075.1 of Caenispirillum bisanense. NCBI lineage: Bacteria > Pseudomonadati > Pseudomonadota > Alphaproteobacteria > Rhodospirillales > Novispirillaceae > Caenispirillum > Caenispirillum bisanense. The sequence continues at coordinate 303 of NZ_BAAAEP010000078.1, read as the reverse complement.
GCGAAGGGCTCGACGCCGTTCAGCTTCGCCGTCTCGATGAGGGACGCGACGATGGCCCAGTGGTCGCCGCCGCCGTCGGAGCCGGCGAACAGCGCATTTTTTCTGACCAGGGTCACCGGCCGGATGCAACGCTCGACGGCATTGGAGTCCATCTCGACGCGGCCGTCGCCGAGGAAGACGCAGAGGCCGGCCCAGTGGTTGACGGCGTAGCGCGGGATCTCGGCGAGCGGCGCCTTGCCGGACACGCCGGCGAGCTGGGCGTCGATCCAGGTCCGCATGCTCTCCACCAGGGGGCGGGTACGC